>JAVYOD010000037.1:0-11141 GCA_038734825.1 Thermoplasmatales archaeon | reverse complement strand
CGCGAGATTCGAGGAGCCCTTTTATGAGCGGCTGCGTTGAATTCTTTACCAACCCGGAAACAAGTTCATCCCCCGTTGAAAGAACTCCAACAGAAATATCGTGAACTGCAATCTCATCCACACCACTTTCTATCAAGGCTGCCACGTGTGCCGGATTTATACGACTACCTTTGTTAATTATAACAGATCCCTGCTTTAAATCCTCACCTTTCCTGCTGACGTTCTGAAATTTTCTGACAGGGGAATATACCTTAAGAACTTCACCCTCGTCAGTTTCCTCCTTCATAACAACACTGTCTGCCCCTTCAGGTATGCGACCGCCGGTGTAGATTTTTGCAGCCTCTCCCTTATTTATTTGTGATATTCCGGTAGAGGCCGTAACGGTACCTACTATTTTGAAGATCGATGGATTCAACTTGGAAGAAGAAATCGTCTCATTAGCCCTCAGCGCAAAACCGTCAACAGCACTCCTATCATAGGGGGGATAGTCTGCCGGAGATCTCACATCTTGAGCCGCATACGATCCTACCGCTCTTTCTACTGATTCAACTTTCACCTTATAATTAAGACCCAGAGCCTTAGCTTTTTGTATAGCATCTTTCAAGTAGGTTAAGGAATCAAGCTCCATAAATGCGAATAGATACTAAGCGTAAATCCTTTCTCTTCACTATCTAATCGAGCGTAACGCATTTATCCTCCCTGAACAAGACACTTTTATGATCCCTTTTTGATGTAAAGAAATAGGTCTCCCCTTCTATTTTCACCGAACAGAAATAAGCACCTCCATTCAATGAACATGAACAGGGATATCCGGAAGTGTCATCAACGACAGCTTCATCAGTCACCTTCAGAAATTTGTCCCCCAGCTTTACTATATTCCTGTAATCAATAAGAGATACGCTCTTATACTTTCTGAGCTCGTCTAAAGAAGAGACGCTTTCTACTACAGAACCTCCTTCGAAAGTCGTGAGAGAATCGAAACCGAGTTCCAGATCCCTGAAGTTGTGAGTCACATATATATATGTAATATCGTACCTCTCAATTAAACTGAAAAGATTAGATATCAACGACATCCTTGATCTCTCGTCTTGCATAGAAAAAGGCTCGTCCATCAACAGAATTTCTGGCTTAGATATTATTGCCCTGGCCACGGCAACCCTCTGTGATTCACCTCCCGATATCTTGGATATACCTCTATCAAGGATTCCCTCCAAATTCATTACTTTCACAACTTCATTAAAAATTTCGATCTCTCCGCTACCATACCTCACAGATATCAAGAGATTCTCCTTTACATTGAAGTGGGGGAAAAGAAGAAGATCCTGAGGTATATACGAAACCTTCCTTTCCCAAATTGGAAGCTTCTCGATTCTTCTACCATTGACAGATATCTCTCCAGATTCGAGGGGAACTATACCACAGATGCTCTTTAAAAAAGTAGACTTTCCTGACCCGTTCTCCCCCATTATAAAATTCCTTCTTCCCCTCGTTTCATATTTTGGCACATCTAGGTAGAATGAACCCTGTTTAACCTTAATATTGTAAGCCCTTAACATGATAACTCTCCACTAGCTTGAAAATTGCCGCTACGAGAATACCGGTCAAAACCAGAATTGTGGATGAAGCAGCTGCGGGCCCGAGACCCTCAGATATCCATTGGGAATATATGAAAACCCCCGAAAGCTTTGAAAAACTTGGAAAGACATAGTAAGCAACGATTAATAGTGCGCCCACCTCTGATACAGATCTTGCCCATGTTAGAAGAAAGCCTTTCACTATCGGTTTCAAGAGAAGTCTGACCGATATTATACCGAAACTTGTAATTTCATTAATGCCAAGCGTCTTTGCAACGTCTTCGTATTTTATAATGTCAGCCCTGTAACTTGTTCCGATTTCTCTTATAGAATAGGCGGAAGAAAGGAAAAATAAAGTCACGAATACAGCGAAGAATGTATCAACAAACGAATAGCCGTGAATAATTGTAGAAAGCAGCCTGCCGACAGGCATGCCTGGTTCGAATGTTATAAGCATCATAATGCCCACAACTGTGTGAGGTATCATGATCGGGATCTCAACTATGCTGTCTGCAGCTGCGTAAACTTTTCCTTCCCCCCTCGCCATTATATACGCATATGGAAAAGAAAATAGAACCGCAGAAAGGGCCACAATAGCGCATATTTCATAAGTCAATACTATGCTTTGCAATATCCCGGAGGAGATATCATTTTCAAGCGCAGGAAGGGGCTGAAATGAAAGTATCCTAGCTATAGGAAGTATTATTATAATGAAATAAAACAAAAGGAAGGGAAGAAATATGTAACGCAGGACAGATCTCATTTCAAGCGTAATCTGAAACTGGTAAATAAGAAGGTGGATTAACCACTAGTGATCTTAGCTCTGTAGGCATATTACTGATCCCGACACCTATCGGATAAGGCAATGGACTGAACAGGCTTTCCGTTAGAAATTCTGAACCAAGACCCGTGATCAAGTAATATACATACTGCACGGCCTGAGGTGATGTATAGTTGGAGATAATTGTAACGGAGTAGAAGATTGGACCGCCTGGAATATTTCCTGCATTGTCATAACTGGGACCAGATGAATTAACTTCGAGATAGAAATCGTCAACTGTCTGGTTAATGCTACCTAGATTTATCCATATTGGCAAACCGTTTGAGCCTGTGGAATTTTTGTAATAATATAGATGTTGATTGATAGCCTGAGAAACGTAAGTTATCGCATAATCGACAGCGCCTGATTCAAGATATGCATCAAGCCCGTACTCTTCGGTTGTAAGTTTTGTTTCGTCCAGCCTTACCTTCTTCAAAAACAGCTGGTCATAGAGAGCATTCGAATCATTTGCTGGATAACCGAGCTTCCCAAACCAAGAGTTCCATGCCACGTTATACTCATTAAATTTTGATTTGTTGTTGTCAAATGCGATCTTCACAAAAGGATTTGACCAGTTGGTGTAAAGTATGCCTGCGAGTTTCATTGTTTCAATAGACTGGTACCCACTTGGATCCAGGGAGGCATTCGATACGCCTACCGTGGTTGAGTTCTCTGTAAGGTTTTCGAACCAGAAAGGAAATGTCGAAGGTATAGAGTAAGCATTGTTCAGCCACGTTATTGCAATTTGGTTTGTTGCGAAGACTATCTGCCAGTTGGCATATCGCGTTTTATTCATAAGATTCTCGTAAAGAATAGGGGCTGAAGCTGATACAAACACGGAATAGGGAGATCCGGACTGAACCTCTCTCGTACCGGCAATTGAACCTCCAAATGTCATACCAACCTTTATTCCCGTGATGTTCCGAAACTCAGGATTGAACTCATTTCCAAGCACGTATGTTAGTGATCCGGCTGCGAACGCGTTTATGGAGGCCTGCCTGTTATATTGATGCCCTGGTATAAAATAACCAACCGATACACCCAAAAGGAAAAATACGACAATTAACGTCAGTAAAAGCTTGCTGTGTGAAGTACCATCTCGTCCAACCATATGTTGGGATAACATTAAAAATTATAAATAGTTGTCATGAGATAAATTTCATTTGGCATAATAACGATAATAAGGACATTAATAATAGTCCCGTGTGAGATTTAAGTTCGAAAAAGTTGGAGCGTGCAAGTATGAGGTCTCGGTACCGGGAGACAGAGGGACAAGAGTTCCGTCTATAATATATTCAAATGAAAACCTGCTCCAAGGTCTTGTAGAGGACGAGGCTGTAAGTCAACTAGTGAACGTTTCAATGCTGCCAGGAATAGTCAAGGCTTCCCTCGCCATGCCTGATATGCACCTGGGTTATGGTTTCCCTATAGGGGGGGTTGCCGCATTCAAAATGGATGGGGGTGTCATAAGCCCAGGGGGAGTTGGCTACGATATAAACTGTGGAGTGAGGCTGATAGCAACAAATCTAAATGTTTCTGATGTTGGACCAAAGATCAAGGAGCTTTTGGATACGATATTTGAACGAATCCCCTCGGGTGTAGGCAGGGCCGGGAGATTACAAATGAACAATCAAAAAATAGAGAATGTCCTATCAGATGGGATAAAATATCTAATAAATGAGGGATATGGATGGGATAGGGATAAAGAGAGGGTAGAAGAGGAAGGAAGCATAAAATTTTCCGATAGGTCAAAGGTATCACAGAAGGCCAGAGATAGGGGATTTCAACAGCTTGGTTCGCTCGGAGCCGGTAACCATTTCCTGGAGGTACAAGTTATAGATGAGATATTCGATCAAGAGATCGCTAAGAAGTTCGGGCTGATAGAAAAGGGGCAGGTAACAATCATGGTCCACACGGGTTCAAGGGGCTTCGGCCATCAGGTCGCAACAGATTACCTTGAAATTATGGGGGAGGCAATGAGAAAGTACAATATCTCCGTTCCTGACAGGCAACTTGCCTCCGCTCCCCTTGGAACAAAAGAAGCTGAAGAGTACATAGGTGCGATGGGTGCTGCTGCAAATTTTGGTTTTTCTAATAGGCAGATAATTACGCATTGGATAAGAGAGAGCTTTAAGAAAATTTTTAACATGGATCCAGAGGATCTGGGGATGAATATCGTTTATGATGTTGCTCACAACATAGCGAAGCCAGAAATGCATAATGTAGATGGAAGGCAGGAGATGCTGATGGTGCACAGAAAGGGTGCAACAAGGGCATTCCCCGGTGGGAGGCCAGAAATCTCAGGCATCTACAAGGATATCGGACATCCAGTCATCATTCCTGGAACGATGGGAACATCATCCTACGTACTCATAGGAACTCCAAAGGCACTAGATGAGACATTCGGTTCAACCTGCCACGGATCAGGAAGGGTTATGAGTAGGAACAGGGCTGTAAAGCAGTACACAGAGGGTTTCATTAAAAATGAACTGGAAAAGAGAGGAGTCTATGTTAGAGCCTCCACTAAGTATGTACTTCAAGAGGAAGCACCCTGGGCGTACAAGGACGTGAGCGAGGTTGTAAAATCTGTTGAATGTGCAGGTCTTTCGCACACTGTAGCTAGATTCAGACCAATCGGAGTAATGAAAGGATAATCAAAAACATATAGGAGGCAGACACGTACGCAACAAAAGGGATCTTATATTTGGCTTTCCCCCCACGAATCCAAAATTTTACCGGATCCGGAGAAGATTTATGAGAATAAAATCCGGTTGCTATGATTGAACCTACCAGACCTGCGATACTAGCAACAAGTACGATAAAGAGAACTGGGGGAAATAGGGAATACCGTAGTGGAATATTGATGTAAGAAGGAAAAACTATTGCAATTGTTTGTAGAACTTTAACGTCACCGGTACCAAAGTCCTTAATAAGGAATTTGAAGAACCTTATGAGAACGATGCTATATGCTATCGACACTGTCACAAATGATGGTGAAATAAGTGGAGGTAGTAGGACCAAAATGTATGGAATGTATATATACTTCTTAATGAAATATTCTGCTATTACTGGAACTGCAAATATAGCAATGATTGAATGACTGTATGCATAGGAGATTAGGACCAATACGTCCACTGCCAAGTATGGCAATGTGTTAATGCTTCTTTTCCTCACATCTTCATAGGCAGAAAAAAGTAGGAACGGGATAAGAACTAAGCCTATTATTAAGTAAAGATACAGGCGATCACCTTTTTGGCGTGTTTATTAGCTCAGCCCTGCCTGATTCAGTCCTTCTAACCCTTCCAAACTCGTCTAACTTCCTCAGATCGTTTATCTCTATCACAGGTCCGTCCTTGCAAACCCGGAATCCATTTATGCTGCAGCTATCGCAGATACCTATGCCACATTTCATCAACCTTTCCAGTGAAATGTATACATTTTTCTTAGATGGAGGAATGGAATCAACAAGAGCCTTTTCCATCTGTTCTGGTCCACATACGTAAATGAAGTCATATTCGAGAGCGTGGCTTTTGAATAGATCCACCACATTCCCCTTCCAACCCATGGAGCCATCGTCTGTAGCAATATTGAAGCGCTCCTCTATCAGGAATAGCTCTTTACGTGTCTTAGCCCCGACGTAAACATCTCCATCGTACGACCTTATCATAGAAATGAGAGATGCGAGCCCGGTTCCTCCAGCAACGTATGCAACCTTTCCCTTAGGCTCTGGATAAGAGTTTCCGTACGGTCCTCTGAAGAAAATTTTATCGCCTTTTTTCAGGTTTGCAAGGGCACGTGTGGTTTCCCCGTAAACCCTGAACGTAATTGATAGAGGATTTGAAACGCTGGAGAGAGACATGGGCACTTCTTTACCCCCTGGGACCCATACCATGATAAACTGTCCTGGTCGAGCTGAAAAATTAGAATTAAATTTTATCGTATAAATTTCCTCCCCCT
The DNA here is from genome assembly GCA_038734825.1 of Thermoplasmatales archaeon. GTDB lineage: Archaea > Thermoplasmatota > Thermoplasmata > Thermoplasmatales. The sequence continues at coordinate 4,790 of JAVYOD010000037.1, read as the reverse complement.
CCCTCACTATCTCTATTATTTTCTCTGTTATCATTTAAGTGCACCCCCTACAATGTCATCTATGCTAGAAAAACCTTCATCATCAAGGTACTTGGCCACACCTTGATTTATTTCCCTGAAGATCGCATAGTCCCTGTACTTAATCCCTGTACCAATTTGAACTGCTCTTGCACCGACTAGGAAGAACTCTAAGGCATCCTCCCACTTGGTTATTCCGCCCACTCCTACGATGTCCTTGCCTGTTTCTCTAAACACATCGTATACAGCTCTTAGCGCAATAGGCTTGATTCCCGGACCTGAGTATCCTCCGATTACGTTAGACAATACGAATTTTCTAGAACTGATATCAACGCCAATGGCCTTTACAGTGTTAATCAGGACGTAGGCGTCAGATGCCTCTGCCGCCTTTGCAATTGAAACGAGATCTGTAACATTTGGAGTCAACTTAGACCAAATCTGCAAATTTGTACTTCTCTTTAGTTCTGTAACTATCTCTTCAACGAGGTCAGGATCCTGACCTACCTCAGAACCTACACCTTTCACATGCGGACAGGAAAGATTCAATTCAACCTTACTGAAACCTGCTTTCTCAACATATTTGGCCAGATCAACAAACTCTTCAACATTTCCCCCGAAAATAGATACAATTACTCTATCCTTCTCACTAAAATTCTTGAATTCTGAAATGAAGTTTCTAATGCCTGGATTCGATAGACCAACTGCGTTTAATAAGCCAGTTTCTATCTCTGCTATAACCGGGGTATCATATCCTTTTCTCTCTTCCAAGCCTATAGATTTCGTAACTGCGGCCCCGGCCCCTTCATTAAGGGATCTGAGAATGGATCCGGGAGTTTCATCTAGTATTCCGCTGGCAAGAATAGTGGGGTTTTGCATATTAAAATTACCTATTCTGGTAGATATGGAGGCCATCGGGTCACAATTATGCGTGACATAAATACTTAGGGATTTTCTTCTAGCACCTTTTTCTTCTGCGAATGGTACATCTCCAGAATTTCCTCTTCTGTTGTGGCTTCCTCTGCATCTTTGTCAGTTCGCCATCTCCCGGTAAATCTTGGAAACCTTATCGCCAGCCCTGCATTCTTTTTGATTACATCCCTGCAGCAGGTATGCACTGGGGACAGTGTTATCTCAGCTCCCTTAACTTCCAGGACAAGGGAGGGCTGAAACCAGAAATCAGCATTTATTTCGCTATCTACGCGCCTGTCTTTGGTCGGTATTAGAAATCTTTGCAACATTCTGGGAAGATTTTCAAGCTGGTCATCCGTGAACCCGGAGCCAAGCTTGCAGATCGTTTTGAACTTATCTTCTTCCTTTGAATAAGTGGCCATCAGGAGGGCACCGTAACGTCCACTTCTCTTGCCCTGACCCGCGAAAGCACCAACGACAGCAAGATCTACTGTGTCTTCCATTTCGAGCTGATACTCCCTCTTATATTTTATCCAGAGAAATTCCCTTGCACCGGCTTTGTAAATAGATTTATCCTCAACGCTTTTTGCCACTATTCCCTCGCATCCGGCTTCTAGCGCTTCATTGAAAAAGTTTTCAGCTTCATCCACGTCCGTTACTAATTTGCTCTTAGCTATACGAACCCTTTCCCCCTCGTTCACGCTGCTTACGAGATTAGTCCTTCTGTCCGGATAAGGCGTTTCCATGAGGCTCTGGCCGTTGATCATCATGACATCAAAAAGGAAAACAACGACAGGAATCTGTTCTGCCGTTTCGTCGAGATCGTACTTTCTCCCCCTCCTTCTCGATATCTCCTGGAAAGGAAGCATCTCATTCGTCTCAAGGTTATATGGAACAGCTTCCCCGTCCAAGATAGCTGTTTCCGGCTTGATCCTCTCTTTCATCTCCCTGACGATATCCGGAAATTGAGGGGTAATTCTTTCGAGTCTTCTAGAGAAGAGTTCAACCCTATCACCTGTCTTATGCACTTGTACCCTTAATCCATCGTACTTGTATTCAATTGCGAACTTGCCACCCATCTTTTCTAAAATATCCTTTAATGAGGGTAGTCTTTCTGCGAGCATTGATCTTATGGGTATTCCCGGAGACAGCCTTATCGATGAAAGAGATTGAACTCCATACGTCATGGCCCTGTATGCTAATTCTGAGAGGTTGGGCATTATGTTATAGGCGTGTTCAACAATATCGGCATCCTCTTTAGTCCCGAACGCAGTTGCTATGGCATCCACTATTGTCATATCAGCTACTCCAATCCTCAGTTTACCAGTTACTATCCTTATAATATATCGGACCTCTAAGGGTTTTGCGTTCTGCAGTATGTCTTGAAGATACTGAAGCTTCCGCGTCTGCGATCCGCTTCCGCTTTCCCTTGCGAGTCTCACCAATGTATCAAAAACTCTCTTCACAGTAAGTTCTTCGGAAAATAGCGCAACTTGCTTCCGGCTTGTTAATAGCTCTTCCGCTATCTTTCCAAGGTCACCCTTTTTGACCAGTTCTTCCTCTATGTCCTTTTCCTTTTTACCACTTTGGGACGATATTGCCTTAATTGCAATTTTTTCGGCAATTCCTAGTTCCAATCCTTCATAATCCGGGGCTACTTTACCTTGGAGGAGGAAAACTGTCTCCCTTATATCGTCGTCTGCCTTTTTAAGTATGTCAGAAATAAGGTCAACCATCTCAAGCCTTTTCGTTGTTGCCTCTATTCTGTCCAAGGTCATCGCGAGTTCGACAAACTTCACATGCACATATGATATCTTAACTTATAAATATGCACTAAAATCACAGTCATCCTTCTATTCGCTCAACTATAAATCCTTTTATTGAAGTACACAATAACGGACGTGATAGCCTTGTCAGCATTATTGTTTTGCCGTTTCCATTTAGATTTAAAAATTATAGGGGTGATTTAAATGGTTGATGTATATATAATTGGGGGAAAGAGAACACCTATAGGTAAGTATGGGCGGTCACTAATTTCTTACAGCGCCATAGATTTGGGAACCATTGCTATCAAAGCCGCATTGCAGGACGCAGGTATTCAACCGAAAGATGTGGAGGAGGTTATAATGGGAAATGTAATTCAGGCCGGCCTAGGACAGGACCCAGCTAGACAGGCCTCAATTAACGCGGGAATACCTCAGGAAGTATCTGCATCCACCGTTAACATGGTATGTGCATCTGGTATGCTAGCAATAGCGAACGCATATTACCAGATCAAGTCTGGCCAGAGAAACGTGATGGTTGCGGGTGGCATGGAAAGCATGAGTAATGCACCCTTTATCCTTGATTCAAGCTTCCGTAGAGAAACAAGGGGTATAGTTGCATCAAGGCCTGTTATGGATGCGATGGTCAAGGATGGCCTTTGGGACTTCAAATATAACAAACACATGGGTGCTCTGGCAGACGAATGGGCAAGGAGGAACAATATAACACGCGAAATGGCTGATAAATACTCACTCGAAAGTTATAGAAGGGCTTCAGAAGCAACATCTAAGGGCCTTTTCAAAAAAGAGATTGTACCCATAAAGGGTATGGATACTGATGAAGGACTCAGGGAGACATCCCTTGAAATGCTGGCTTCCCTGAAACCGGCCTTTGTCGAAGGGGGAATCCTAACAGCGGGGAATTCATCTCAGCTGAGTGATGGCGCTGCCGCACTTGTGTTAGCTAACGAGGATTTCATCAATGAAAATTCGCTTACCCCAAGGGCAAGACTCATTGGATTTGATACTACTTCAACAGATCCAGCGGACTTTCCGTATGTTCCAGTTCCATCTGTCAAGAATTTGCTGAAAAGGATAGGGATGAAAATTACGGATTTTGACCTTGTTGAACATAACGAGGCATTTTCTGTTGCATCTATTGGGGTAAGGAATGGTCTAGGGATTGATGAAGAAAGATTTAACGTCAGGGGTGGTGCTGTTGCGCTAGGCCACCCGCTTGGCGCTTCAGGTGCAATAATAACGCTCCGATTGTTAAGGGAGCTTGAGGATATGAAGATGAAAACTGGTATAGCTACAATATGTCACGGGGGAGGAGGGGCTTATTCGCTCGCAATGGAGTTGATTTAAATGAAGATAGGAATAGCTGGTATGGGTATAATGGGATCCGGGATCGCACAGGTCTGCGCTACGAATGGTTACACAGTTCTTGCAACAGATGTCAATAAGGCGTTCTATGAAAGGGGTATTAGTTCTATAACTAAGAGCCTCGACAAGCTCATAGAAAAGAAGATCGTAACTGAACCTAAGCAAAAAATACTAGACAGGATCTCGTTCACAGATGATCTGAAGTCATTTGAAGACTGCGACATAATTATTGAGGCTGTAGTTGAGAATTACAAAGAAAAGACAGAGTTTTTCAAAAAAATTGAGAATTTTGTGGGAGACGATGTCCTCATCGGTTCCAACACGTCTTCTATAAGCATTACGTCACTAGCGTCGGTTCTGAGAAAGCCTGAAAGATTTCTAGGCATCCACTTTTTCAACCCAGTTCCCTTGATGAATCTAGTTGAGCTAATTAAGGGGATGAGGACGTCCGACGAGACAATCTCAAGGGGCAAAGAGTTTTCTAAGAGTATAAAGAAGGAGTTCGTTGTAGTAAATGATTCCCCTGGCTTCGTAACTACTAGAATAATTGTGATGCTTGTAAACGAGGGTGCATTTGAGTACTCCGAAGGTCTTGCTTCTAAGGAGGATATTGATAAGGCGCTGAAGCTCGGAGGTAACTTTCCTATGGGGCCACTAACTCTTGGAGACCTAATAGGTCTCGATACCGTTGTCAACATAATGGATACTATGTAC
>JAVYOD010000036.1:0-11166 GCA_038734825.1 Thermoplasmatales archaeon | reverse complement strand
TGTTTCCTTTGTATAATATTCAATTGCTAAGGCTAGAGATACCGCTTTTGAATGCGCCTCTGCCATCTGGCTCAAATACTCCTCAGTAGTATGAGCAAGTGAATCCCTATGGAAAATTATGCCGTCTTCGTGTGAAGCCCTGAAATCAAGTCCTATTTCTAAAGGTAATATTTCAAGCTTTGTAAGGGCATTTGCTTTTTCCTTCGATATCTTTTCCCCCTTTTTTACTAGAACAGTCTCCTTCCTTATAACGACTCTCCCCTGGTCTATCGCTGCCGGTATACCAGCTTTCTGAAGTTCTCCAACAACAGGCCCCGGTTTCAGATTTGTGGGCTTGGCTTCAATTATAATGTCGTCCTGAGCGATCTCCCCTCCCTTAGCTGGAGCCCTTGTTCTGCTAGCTTCAATATCCCTGAAAAGTTTAAAGGAGTCCTCATTTGAAAATATGGCAGCAATAGGGCCATCCATGTATACCTCCATCTCTTTAAGTGAGGGAATATTGCTTTCCTCAAACGCCCTCTTCAGCAGTGTCTTTTTCACAACCTTTATCTCAGCTTTCTTTCCGAGTGATTTTCTTATTTGCTGAAACTGCTTCGCCGGAACTCTTTCTATACCAACTAGTGCAATTGATTTTGATCCTTTGATTTTCTCTTCGAGCCCTTTTATAACCCTGTCCTTTGGCTCTGAGAACCTGTTCTCTTTCATCACTTCACCTCCACTTTCACTGATGGTCCCATTGTTGTCTTTATATATATGCTCTTTATGTTATCTTCTCCTTTTTCCAGTTTTGATTCAATTCTCTTCAATACCTCTGAAGCATTCTCCTGAAGTTTTCTTGGATCCATACTTTTCGTACCAATAGGTACGTGAACAACGGGTTTTTCTTTGCTTCTCGCTTTTACCGTCCTCCTGAGGTTAGATATGATCGGCGTTGGATCTACGTTCCCAGGGATAGGTCTGGGCATTTTTCCCCTGGGACCCATTATGCTTCCAAGTATTTTACCTACTCTCGGCATAAGCGCAGTTTCTGCAATAAAGAAATCAGTTTCATTGACGATCTTTTTCGCCTCCTTCTTATTCTCGGCAAGCTTGTCAAGCTCTTCTGCTGATATTATTAGATCCGCTACATTCTTTGCTTTTGATGCCATTTCATTACCGGATATGACCCCAACCTTTACTTCCTTCCCGCGGCCGTTAGGAAGAAGTATCTCCTCGTTAAGTCTGTTCTTGGGGTTTGATAAATCTACATCTTTTAGATTAATCGCAATTTCTACAGACTCCTCGAACTTTCTCTGTTTTGCCCGTGATATTGCCTCTTCAATACTCTTAAGCAATTTCTCGTTATCCATTTATTTCACCTGAGTAGTTATGCGAGCTTCTGACTCTCCTACTCTACAACTTGATTGTCCCTTCTTTTATAAGCTTTTGTATTTCCCTGGGGTCTTTGCCGTCTACAGTTATACCCATAGATACGCAAGTACCAAGAACCTCTAGAGTTGCAGATGCAAGCGAAGATGCATTCATATTATCCATCTTTGTCTCAGCGATTTTTTTGATCTTTTCAAGGGGTAGGTTACCAGTAAGTTTAGTTTTTGAGGACCCTGTTGCAGTCTCTATACCTAGCTCTTTTTTTAAAAGCGCAGATACCGGTGGTTTACCAACTGACACCTCAAATTTCTTGGTCTCAGGATCAACCGTTACCTTAACTGGCACCTGCATGCCTGAGAAAGCTTTAGTCTTGTCGTTTATTTCCTTTAGGACTTGCCCTATGTTTACTCCCATCGGCCCTAGTGCCGGTCCCAATGGCGGTCCGGCAGTGGCCTTACCCCCTTCTACCATTACTGTAATCTCCTGCGGCATTTTCATACCTCCTTTTCAAGTAACTTGACAGAATCAGCCCTAACAGTAAGCGGTATGGGAACTATTGCATTCTGAAGCTCAAGTGTAATCTCATCCCTCGATGTATCTATGTGCGTGATTCTCGCCTTTTCCCCTTTAAAAGGACCCTCTGTCACCTCAACGTAACTTCCAACACCCAGCGTTTCAATTGCGGGTTTAGAAATAAGATAATTTTCTATCTCAGATATTGTAACTTCTCCCGATATCATGTTGCGGGCACCTCTTATAGTCCTTAGCAGCGCCATTGTCCTGTCAGGGTATAAGGTCTCGATGAATACGTAACCTTTTACGTCTGCAGGAACCAGAACACTGTAGATGTAATCCTGATTATCAACCTTTGCCTTAAGACCTATGTCACGTGCGATCTTTAGCTCCTGACCTATTGTTGTCTTCACAACTATGATGGTTTGCCTTATTCTAGCGGAAAAAAGCCTGTTTTCCTGACCGTTGATCCTTAGTTTTACAGTGGCTTCATCTCCTATGTTCGAACCCTTAGGTGTTTCTAGTGAATAATGAAATTCAACTTCCTCTCCAGGCTTGAGCTTGAAGTGAACTTTTAATGTATCTGATGTTTTTGGTGAGACAGCTATCTGCCTACCTTTCTTTATTTCCTCGATGATTTGCCACTCAATTTCTTCGTCCTTCTCCCTTATGTCAAGGAAAAGTTCGAAATCCCCTTCCACTTCAGATTTTTCCTCGTTATTAAGTTTAACGGAAAACGGAATTTTCTTATTTGTTCCGATCTCTGTATCATTTCCCGTGAATGAGAACTTTACCATCTATGGCACCTTGAAGAATACATTCATGAGAAGATAAATTATGAACCCCACTCCACCAATTATAATTATACCTATCCCAGTTATTAGAGAGGATTTACCGAATTCATCCCTAGTTGGTTTCCTTGCCATTTTGAGGATTCTCGAATACTTTCCTCTGCCTATCCTCTTAACTCTCTCCGATATTCCCTCTTCAAGGTCTTCCAACCTGTCATCCACATCCATCTGTTTCTACCTCTAGACGTATTTATTCTTGGCGCCTACCAATATGGCTAATACCTTTATATCGTTTTTCATGCTCTCGTCAATTCTTGCTCCCCAGATAATTCTGGCATTTGGATTTATTCTCTTCTTTATTTCATCGAGAACTGCGTGAGCCTCTTCAACAGACAAATTAGAGCTGCCGGTAACAGAGACTATTGCTGATGTAGCCGTTGAGATATCGAGGTCTAGGAGGGGTGACCCGAGGGCTTTTCTTGCAGCATCTATGGCCCGATCTTGGGAACCAGATTGGCCAATACCTATCATTGCTGTTCCCCCGTCCTTCATAACAGTTTTGAGGTCATTGAAATCCAGATTTATCAAACCAGGTTTTGTTACAAGTTCCGTTAGACCCTTTATAGAATTCATCAAAATTTCGTCTGCAAAGCGGAATGCCTCGTTAAGGGGAAGCCTAGGAACAAGTTGAAGAAGTTTGTCATTAGGTATCACAACTATTGTGTCAGACTTCTCCCTGAGTTTTTCTAAACCCCAGAGAGCATTCTCCTTTCTCATTACACCTTCCGACGTAAAGGGTATTGTAACTACAGAAATTACTAGAGCTCCAGCTTGTTTCGCAATTTCGGCAACAACGTGCGCTGATCCAGTTCCAGTTCCGCCTCCCATGCCGGCCGTTACGAAAACAATGTCCGCGCCTTCAATTGCGCTTTTTATTTCCGCTTCGGCCTCCCTTGCCGCTGCCTCTCCGACCTGTGGAATCGCCCCCGCGCCAAGCCCACGAGTAATCCTCCTTCCAAGGAGTATCTTTTTCGTCGCCTGAGTCATCAAAAGAGCCTGAGCATCAGTATTTGCAGCTATGACGTCAGCTCCTTGTATACCTTCCTCCATTATCCTTGTGACTGTGTTTGAGCCTGAACCCCCACACCCAAATATCTTTATATTAGTCTTCAACGATTTTAGAACTTCAATCAACTCTGCATCAGTGTCTAGGTATGTGTCCCCGTCCGGCATATTAATTACCAATTTGACAAAATATTTCGATATTTATATTTTTAGTGCTACCTCTTTGCGTAACCGTAGGCCATCTGTTTGTTGGACAGGATAAATTTAGATTCGTAATTAAACCCGACAGCTCCTAACGGGTAAGGTGAGTTTCCGTACGTTTTTTCCCAAACCTCGTAGAGGTTATTTCTATTTAAAAAGAGATGGAATGATAAAGTCTTCCTTATAATTTCTTCACCGGTGCCAGTAGCTGCAATGCCAAAACCTTCCCGAACCAGAATACCTGACCCGGGAATTGATGAATCACCTACCCTACCTCTCATCATCGGAGTTGAACCTCCGGTTGAAAGAGCCGCAGCGATCTTACCGTCGAAATTTGCTACTGCGCCTACAGTATCGACGTTTTCGCTGTAGAGGAAGCGAGGATCGCTGGACGCGATTTTTCTTGCCTCAACGAGTCTCAACCTGGCTTTTTCAGTTGAAGGATCATACACTGGATACCCCATCTTCCGAGCAAACTGAACAGCACCATCACCGCTCAGTATCACATGCGGCGATTTTTCCATTACATCCCTTGCAACCTGCACCGGATTTTTCACTTTTTCGATATTGATAACACCTCCGAAGTTTCCTTCCACCATGACAGATGCATCCATCTGAATGCTACCATCAAGTCTCATAACTGAACCAGTACCTGCATTGAAGTTTACATCATCTTCCATGTACTTGACAGCCGCTACGACAGCATCAAGTGGATCTTCATAATTTATGGCCATAGATGCATACTTATTTAAAAGATCATTCAAATCAGGGCTACTCCCTACACCACCATGGATTATTATCTGTCTCATGAAACTGAATGCATCTGGGATAAATATTTATTATGCGCAACATTCAATTCACGATGTGGCTCAACAGAGATATCGTTTCCATAGGCGATTTCACCAAGGAAGAAGTAATGGAAGTAATCAAAAAGGCCAACGAGATGGTTCCATACGCTCAAACCGGACATCCAAATAAACCTCTCACGGGGAAGATAATCTCAACACTTTTCTACGAGCCGAGCACAAGGACGCGATTGAGCTTTGAATCTGCGGCTTTGCGGATGGGGGCTCAAGTCCTCGGCTTCGGCTCCGTGGAGTCATCTTCAGTTTCAAAAGGTGAATCCCTACCAGATACCATCAGAATATTGAACGGGTATTCGGATGCTATCGTTTTGAGGCATCCGTCTGAGGGTGCTGCGAGGCTTGCATCAGAATTCTCTGATGTCCCCGTTATAAATGCCGGTGATGGTGCAGGTCAGCATCCCACACAGACATTACTAGATATCTTTACAATCTGGAAAGAGACAGGAAAGGTTGATGGAAAAAATATAGGCTTTGTTGGAGATCTTAAGTACGGGAGGACCGTTCATTCACTGGCAAAGGCTTTATCCGCTTTTGATGTTACCATATATCTGATATCCCCTGAGGAGCTTAAAATACCGAAGCATATAAAAAAGGAGATTGAGAAAAGTGTTCAGGTAAAGGAATCGAGGGATATTGAAAGTGTGATTGAGCAACTTGATATTCTTTACGTAACGAGAATACAAAAAGAAAGGTTCCCGGATATCAATGAATATAACAAGGTTGCAGGGACATACGTTATCAGGCCATCCCTGATATCAAAGGGCAAGAAGAGTTTACTTGTCATGCACCCTCTCCCTAGGGTCAACGAGATTTCCCCAGACGTTGATAATCTGCCACAGGCACGCTATTTTAAGCAGGCATCCTACGGTGTTCCCGTGAGGATGGCAATTCTTGATCTTATATTGAGAGGTGAGTGAAATGCCAAAAGAAAAGATGCTCAAGGTAGAGAAGATACAGAGGGGAACTGTGATAGATCATATTCCGGTAGGAAGATCGTTCAGGGTCCTAAAAATTCTGAAAATATCGTCAGATCCTGGTGTCACGGTGAGCATTGCGATCCATGTTAAAAGCAAGAAGATGGGACTTAAGGACGTTGTAAAAATCGAGGACAGGATTCTTGACTCAGCAGAACTGAACAAGATTGCTTTGGTTGCAGAAGGCGCGACAATATCAATAGTTGAAGACTATGAAATTGTTAAAAAATTCAAGGTCAAGCTCCCTGACATAATCACAGGCATTCTGAAATGCAGTAATGTGAGATGTGTGACGAATACCGAGCCAACTGCTGTACCATCTTTCACTCTTATCGCAAAGAACCCTCTGACTATCAAATGTCACTACTGCGAATCAGAGATGGAAGGTGACGATATAGAGGCTAACATACTTTAAACACCCTGATTCCGGAAGACGGTAACTTTCAGCGTATCCCCATCCTTCAGAGAGAACTTGGTTCTGAGTTGATCAGGGGATATTAGCTCAATAACGTTCTCGTAGTGTGTTCTGTCTGGTATTACGATTCCGACGATATTATCTCTGAACTTTGCTTTCAAAATCCTGACTCCCCCAAATTTGCGCCCTTCCTGTTCAAAAGGCTGTATATCATATGCCTTTATCGTATTCAATATAGGAAAGTAGCCTTCTGATTCTTCAGTCAACCTTATATTAAGGGTGCCCGGGAACGGAGTAAAGCCTAGGAACATTTTAATGTGAGATACGTAACCTTCCCTTGAAATGTAGTACGATCCCTCACCAAGTCCAGTGAAAAGTATTCCTTCAAGTTCTATTTCATCAGACCTTCCAAGGATGTATTGGAGTGCGTTCGCCTCGTTCCTGAATTCCTTAAAAGCTTTCTCTGTTAAAACGACCTCTTCTCCATTCTTTATTCTCTTTCTAAGAATATAGCCCTCATCCTCAAGTATTATCAGGTATCTTGAGACAGACTGCTGAGAGATACCTAGTTCAGATGAAATTTTTTTCGTGTTGATCAGAATTTTCCCGTTATTGTGGCGATATGATATCTTTTTCAGGAAATCGAATACAACCGGATTCATATTTTCCTCACTGATCCCTTTGAAACAGAGAGTATTTGGACATTTTCATTTCTTAATGTTTTGATGAGATCCCTGTCATTGGTCAATACCTTCCCACCGTACTTCTTTGCAGCTTCGACAACCCCCTGGTCGCCACTTCTGCTCACCTGAAGAACCTGAAAGCGAGAAGCAACAATACGTGCCACTCTAGCTGCTTCGAGGTTCTTTGAGAGCGAATCGAGCTCTGCAATTACAGACGATGGTACAGCTATATCTTCATCAACGAACTTCCTAAGGTTAACCTTCTGTTTGACAGAATAGATCAGTGCATTGGTATCTACGATAATCAATCTCCTTTCACCACAACACCTAGCGCATAGTTCTTCCTAATTCTCTCAACCTTAACTGTTACCTTCTGTCCTTTCTTAGCACCAGGGATCAGGATAGTGATTCCTCCCTTGATAGCCACGCCATCTCCGTCTCTATTAACATCAGTAACTTCGACGGTGTATGTCTTTCCCTCTTCCACTCTCTCCTCTGAAAACTTCACATCGTGCCTAGCATAAAGGGGTCTTTCCGCACCGCAGGCTTTGCACCTTACAATCTCATTCCTGTTCTCCCTTATGAGCTCAGTATCATAATTGCCACATTCATAGCACTGAACGTATGTCTTCAAGTATTCTTCAATAGCCTTCTCTATTGAACCTTCAGGTGGCTTTCCCTTGAGTATCAATCTTCTATCCGATATTTCTCCTGAAAGGCCGAACTGTTTAAGGAGGTACTTAAAAACATGGTTTTCATCTCTATTGATCATATCAACAATGTCATTGAAATTTTTCACTATTGTGAGTTTACCTTCGTAAATAACCTCAGGTTTTGGGATTTGAAACCTAATTTTTTCCTCCCTCTTAGCAACCGAAGATTTCACTTTCTTGAGAAGTTCCTCATACGCTTTGTCGTTCACCCGTAGTGATGTAAACCTACCTTAAAAAACTTGAGAAATAAAGTTGTCTGTTAACCAGCATTAGCTAAAGGGATAACAAGTATGCTACCAGTCATCCAAGATCATACCCATGGTCGACAAACCGCAAACCATGTTTGACGCTTATGCCAAAATCGGTCGAACACTGTTCTACGGGAGAGAAGCGAAAATAATGTTGAAATGCAAAGGAATATATTAGGAAAATTAATTATTCTATTCTTTATTATTTTTGGAAACTACTAAAAAATAATTTTTACATGATTACAAATGTTTAAATAATAGAAGTATCATAGCATTACATAGAGGGTTGGTTCCAGTTGAACAATAGCAATACAAGGAGGATTGCTCTTCGTCTGACACCGCAGGAAGATGATGAGCTTAATGACTTTCTGAGTAGTTCACTCAGATTCAAGACTAAATCTGAGCTCATAAGGGCCGCGATATATTCGTATATACATCAATCTCCCAATAGGCCACGTATCGAAGAACAAGAAAATACATTTTCAAAAGCAACCACTAATCTCCTTGATCAGATGGTTGTCAAGGGTCTGTTCAAAGATAGGAATGATGCTATAGAGTTCATAATCAGAAAGGTAAATGAAGAGCATTTCCTCTCACTATGGCTCAACAAAACTATCAGGGGTTACGTTGATACCAGGAATCTTCTGGGTCAGGAGGACTTCTCTCTGCCTGAACAAGGTGAGGAAAGACAAAGGGGTGAAAAGGATTGATAAATTTGTCTAAGGACGAAATCCTTAGTTGGCTAAAGAAAAGCCTAATGGATAATGAGGATTGTGCAGAGCCTAACATCGTGTGTGCCGGCATAGGTGGTGGCGGATGCAATATAGTATCTGAACTTAGTAGAAAGTCAAAAAATGTAAAACATTACTGCCTAAACACGGATTTCATTTCAAACGCAAAGAGAAGCGACTTGAGCCAGGTGAATGTCGGTATGGATTACATCCTGGACAACAGGGATTCAGGCGGGTACCCCGAAATAGGTAGGAAGGTATTCAAAGAGGATGGTGATCTTATAAATTACAGCGTATTCTCAGATGCGGATCTAGTAATTCTAGTCGCAGCCCTTGGCGGTGGGACCGGATCCGGTGGCATTATTGAACTGGTTAGAATGATAAAAAAGTCAAATACGCCATTCAGGGTATACGTTGTTCGACCGTTTGAGTTTGAAGATAATAGAAAAAGCGTGGCTGATGCGACGCTTGTTCAGCTCAAGTTGGAAACTGACCAAATAGAAATATTTGACAACAATGAATTCCAGTCAATTCAGGAAGCAAATAAGACCATAAGGGACGAAATAGATTCATTCATAAGCAGCAAACTTTTCTTTCTCAAAGGGGAATATAGGAATCAAATAGAGTCCATGCTAAAGGAGGAACTAGACGAAGTCATGGAAGAGAAAGAACTGGATATAGAAATAGAGGTTGAGCCTACAGTTTCAGAAACTGTTCGTCCTCCATAGTTTTTTAAAATTTTTATTTTATTTGTTTCAACGGAGTTTAACACTAAATAAATATTCAACAATTACATTTCAAAACAGGATGGAAGGCTTAAAATTACTACTAAATCAGATAAACTCCTCCGGAAATGTCGAGGAAAATAAAAGAGTTTTACTTAGGACTCTTGATGAGGATTTTGACGTTGCGATATTTCCAGAATTGTTTTATTCCAGCTATCTGCAGAGAGACGGCCTCAATTTGAGAGCCCTGGACTTTGAATTCGTTAAGCAACTTCAGGACAGAATCGGGAACCGTATGATAGTATTCGGTGCGCCGGTCTTGGACAATTTCCTATACAACTCTGCTATAATAGTGAGCAATGATGATATTAAGATATATAGGAAAATGCACCCTCCCAACTTCGGCCCGTTTGAGGAGCTGAGGTATTTCAAACGTGGTCATTCACCTTTGACTGTTAACTTCAAAGGATTTAAAATTGGAATTCAGATATGTTATGATTTATTCTTCCAAGACACACTTGAAAAGGGGCTTGATCTCGTTGTTAATATTTCAGCGTCTCCGTTCACTTCCTATCCCTTTTTTGAGAGAGTTCTGCCGGCCAGAGCTATAGAAAATCAAAGCTTCGTGGTATACGTTAACACTGTCGGGCTGCAGAGAAACCTAGTTTTCTGGGGAGGGAGCAGAGTTATAGACCCTGATGGGGTCGAACTGCAAAATCTCGGGAAGTTCAGCAAAAAATCTACAGTCGTCACCCTCCAAAAGGAAAGGATTGCGATCGCGAGGAGGAAGAGAAAGGTGCTAGAAGAGGTATGGGATGTCGATTAAGAGCAGCATATTCCTCGCACGAGTAATAAATACGGAACTAAAATATCAATACTTAAAAAATACCCCTAGATTCCAGGCAAACGACAAGAGGTCTGTGTATATTGCGAAAAGGTATCTGATCAATAGCGTCAGATCTTCACTTTATGTGAACACCTTTGTTTACGGGATGATATCTGTATTTTTCGGATACGCGAGTCTGACCAACAAAGTCATTGCGTCAAACGATTCATTCATACTTTTCCTTCTGCTCCTAATCCTCGGAATAATGACAGACACGCAGTTTTACAGGGGCCTTTGGGATATGAAATTGCTCTCTCCACTCAAGGATCTTCCAATAAGACTTGAAAGAACCGTGGTACCACTCTCCCTCTTTCTTTACAACGAATTTTACCTTCCATTCATCTCTGTTCCTGCTGGACTTCTGATCTCCTTCGTTACAAGGAATCCTCTTCCAGCTATTATTTTCATAATGTATACAATTCTCTTCATTTACCTTTCCCGCCTAATCTCCCTCGTACTCGGTGTATCATTTGCCAAAACTAATACTTCGGGTCGTTCCAAAAGGCTCTACCTCGGCCAGATATTTCAGGTAATTATATTTCTTATCTTCATACTAGCCATAGAGATAGCCACTAATCCTTCTTTTCAGCAGTATGTAAGGATCCCCCACTCAGTGCTTATTTTCTCACCCATAAGCGCCCAATACTATTCATCACCTTCCCCTTATCCTTTTCTATTGTTCGTTGCAGTGTTCGCCATCATATATCCCATATACCTTCTGATACAGAGAAAAAGTGTTAGTGAAAAGATGGAAAGTTTTACTTCAATTTCGTCAACAGGAAAGGTCGGTTCCGTAAGGACATCTAGTCCTCTTGCCTCCCTTGTCTCAAAGGATTTTAAATTGATTTTGAGGAGGAGGGGTGCAATAATGATCACGGTCATACCAATAACTTTCATAATACCTATTATACCTACATTAATAGCCTCAAAACCCGGTTCCTCCTTCCTGGAATTCTATGTTCCCCATATATCTATAGTATTCCTAAT
>JAVYOD010000035.1:0-11888 GCA_038734825.1 Thermoplasmatales archaeon | reverse complement strand
TATAAAAAATTTTGCTTTATTTTCCATTATTTCTTGCCCTTCTTTTGCCACCCCTATTCTTGTCATCTCTTCTCTTATTCTATCGAATGATAATACTTTAACATATGCATTAAACTTATTCATAATAGCAGAATGAAATTAAATTCAATATCTGCCAATTATTCAATATATTTTACAACTTTAAAATTTTTTTCCTAATTAGCGCCAGGGGGGAGACTTATCGAATAAGTATAAATCCAATGCAATATTATTCTCCGATTATTATGAATGAAGTTACAATAATAATATTTTCTTTAAATACTCTCGATCTGGAATTAATAATATATTTTAGTATTTATTATTGAGATAGTATAATAAACTCAGTTAAATTTGTTCATATTTCGTCTAAGGAAATCTAATGTTTCAACCATCAATAGGGCATTATGTGTGATCTCAGTAAGTTCCCTGATAAACTTCTTCGTGTGTTCCAATGCTAATGCACACAATTTTACAAGGATCCTTTTCATCGAATTTGTAAAGGATAATAATCCTTTGATTATTTACTTTAACAACATAATAATGCTTTAATTTAAAACGTTTAGGCGTTCCGATATCCGGGTTTTCCTTTATTTTCTCTAGTTTTTTCAGAATCTGCTTTTTTATTGAAGCGTCTTTGAGTTTACAAATAAAATCGTCAATGGCTGAGGTATCCAAAGAATAACTGTTACACATCAACAAATTAGCCCATAAGATACGAGTTCAATTCCTCTTTGTTTTTTATGATGTGCTTCCCGTAAACTCCGTTCTTGATATTCTCTTCATCCTTCATTTCAACTGCCTTCCAAAAATCGTCAGAATTAATCTTGCTGTAATACCACGCATATCCATCCAGATCAATTGGGTCGTTAATTTTTTCGGTTTCCAGGTAAGGATCCGTATTATCCGCAATACTCTCAAGTTCCTTGCCGCTTTTCTCATTGTATTTCTTAATATATGAGACCAATTCTTGTTCAATTTCTGGTTTTATAGTACCTGCCCTAGAAGTTTTAATTTTTGATTCTTTTAATGTATATAACCCGTTAGTCTTTTCCTCAGTGACAATGTTATCATCCAAGCCTTCAATGTTCCTTATGTCATCCGAATAAGGACCATAATAATATCTTTTGAAGGTCAGGTCAGATAATCTTTGGCCATGTTTTATGATATATTCTATCTCGCACAAATATGCTAGTTTCTGAAGCTTTTTCTGTGGCACAGGACCAGCGTGCTTCAGAATAAACTCAACTAATTCCACGCCGCTTATCATTTTCCCCCGTTTCATACAATATATACACGTCTATAAGGTTTATCTTTAAAGGTTCCCCTTTACTTTGGAACCCAAAAAACATTTCTTGCTACGTATTCATCACAATCCTCGGGATCGGATAAGTTATCTTTATTAGCTTCAAGTTCCTTGTACACCTCGGTGAAGGAATCAGAAATGTATTTCAGAAAGATAAGGCCAAGAACAATATGTTTGTATTCTGCCGCATTCATATTACTTTGAAGTTTTTCTGCAGATGCCCACAATCTTTTCTCAAGTTCTTTCCCCCCATACTGTGATTTGAATCCTCCTCTTGATTGAGCATAATAAACAATTAGGAGAAGAAGGAATTAAAGTTTTGTCGGAGAGAAAGTCCTACTTACAGTGATTGACATAACTGTATGATAGGGATCAATACGATCGTTCGTGGCAAAACGTATGCCCAGGAAGATTACCCAAAAAACCTTGTTCGAATGAGGCTGAGTTTGCCATTAAAAGTATAGAACATAAGGGAGAAGGAAGGGTGCGGGTTTTGTGAGTTATATTAAAGATATAAGGGAAATCACAGTGAAATTGTTGGGGGAAGAGGTAGCGATCGATAATGTTTAATAGAATGGGTGGAAAGAGGATCAAGAAATACGAGGATAAAACACTCGACCTGAGGAGGTAAAGATGAAAAAAAATTAATTTAGAAATCCTAATATGGCAAGTTCGTTTGACGACGACAGGATATACACTATGAACCTGCGAAAACCTATTCCCAAATCATTGGCGGTTTCTAAGAACCTGGATATAATTTCTTTCTCGTTTCACTTATTGGCTTTCGGTATCATGTCTAAGTCATACCAGCAACCAATACGGCAAGTATGGTTCCATACACTGAAGTCAGTATGAATAAAATAACTAAAAAAATATTTGTATATAACTTCGCTCTTTCACTCAAATTGAGATCCTTTATTATCCCTCCAATCCCGTTAACGGCGTGATAGCTTATAATCCAAACAAAGGCAATGAAAAACGCTAACCACCATGGATTATGCATATTTTGTATGACCTGTTCAAAAAATTGGACAGGATGGCCAAAATCAATGTGCGCAACATATAGGTGCACCGCTACAAAAAATATGAGGAAAATTCCGGAAATGGCTTGAAGCATCCTAGAAATAGAACCTATTTTGATGTGCTTGTAGTTCATTGTTTCTTTGGTCCCTAGCATTTCATGCAACTCCTATAAACATGTACGCATAGTAAAGAAACACCACAAGAACAATCATTGAGACAGACTCGAAGACATAAAACATCACTTTGTTGCTTGCCGGACTAATTCCCATCTCGTTTAACGCAAGCCTAGTGCCGTTTGCTCCATGATAGAATATTACTAAAGCAAGTAGTACGTCCAATACCAGAAAGGAATCTAGGGGGCCATACGTTAATCCCTTTATAATTCTGTTATAATCAAAGGGACCCCGGAGTAGATTAGAGAGTACGATTAGATGGAGGTACAGATAGAATACGATTATCAAACCTGAAAACCTATGCATTGCAAATGCAAAATATCCTATGCCTTTCCCGCGAATATCGGACCATTCTATGGGACCCTTCCTAACTTTTAATTGATTGTTTCGATACATTTAATTCCCCCCATAAACATTTTTCAGTTCTTCTTTAACCATCTTTCCTCTCAACTTTTGTATAGAATACGATGGGTTAACTTCCTTCGGACATACTTCGGTGCATTCCCCTACAAAATGGCATCTTGAAGTCCCTTCTTCTCCACTAACTATCTCTAATCTATATCTTGCACCTGTATCTCGACTATCGGCAGTGTACCGGAAAGCTACATTAAGAGCAGCCGGACCAAGATAATTCTTATCACTCCCCACTATGGGACAGGCAGAATAGCACAATGCGCATTGTATGCAATAATTGGAGGAAAGGTATTCCATTATTTGCCATTCATATTGCTTATTCATAGTGGATGGGTGATCTTGGTATTCTTTACTTTTCTCTATAAGATACGGCTTCACACTCTTGTATTTCAAAAAAAACTCATCAAGGTACGGAACCAGATCTCTGATTATTGGCAGATGATCCATTGGCTCTATTTTTATGACAGTGCCAACCTGAGAAATCAAGGTTTGGCAAGCCAATCTCGGTTTCCTGTTAATTTTCATTCCACAGGAACCGCACATTCCCATTCTACATGAATATCTGAACTGAATTGAGCTATTCTGATTTTCCCTGACATCAAGCAAGGCATCCAGAACGGTAGTAAATCTGTCAGCCAAAATCGAATATTCTTCAAATCCCTCTCTGATTCCATTGGTTATTCTTACAATTTGCAACACAATTTTTTGTTTTCCCTCTATCATACTTAGCACCTCAATATCGTCTTTCTCCCGGTTTCCATTTGGTTATTCTCACAGGTTTTGTAGTGATTTTTACATCATTTCCGTTTTTCTGAGCAATTGTATGTACGAGGAAATTAATATCATCTCTATTTGGGTAATCTATCCTGTAATGAGAACCTCTGCTCTCTTTTCTTGACAAGGCGGAATACGCAATTACATAAGACAGGTCAATCATATTCTTCAGTTCTTGTAGATTGACCCATTCAAGATTGTAAGTAGCTGATCTATCGCTTACGTAGATATCACTCAGTTCATTCTTAAGCTCATTTATTGCTACAATCGCATTTTTAAGGGACTTCTCATCTCTAAATACCCCTACATTTTTTTCCATGTTGTTTTGCAATTTCTTTCTAATACTATATACGTTAGAGTTTCCGTTCTCGTTCCTAATCAATGAATAAAAGTCATCTTCAAGTTTCATAGCCCTATTAATTATAGCATTTTCATCTTTACTATTGACCTTTTTTTTGATGTAATCGATAGCGCTCCTTCCGCTCCATTTACCAGTGACTAGACAGGAGGATAAAGAATTAGATCCGAGCCTATTTGCACCATGCAGACCTTCATTGGCAGCTTCTCCAGCCGCAAAAATACCATCAATGTTAGTTGTTGTTCTGAGTGGATCGGTAATATCGATGCCTCCCATCGAATAATGGAAAGCTGGAAAAACTGGAACAGGTTCGCTTATGGGGTCGATGCCTTGAAATTTTCTTGAATTCTCAAGGAAGGTCTTATAAATACTCTCTAATCTATCTTTTCCAACAGGTCTTGCATCTAAAAGTACGCATTTCATGGATCTTGGGCCCTCGACACCCCTCCCTTCAAGAACTTCTTTGTACATGGCCCTTGTAACTATGTCTCTGGGCGCCATTTCCATACGATCAGGAGCATACTTCTTCATGAATCGTTCTCCATCTCCGTTAGTCATAATGGCTCCGTGACCTCTAAGTGCCTCCGTTGCTGGTATGCCTTGAGGAACCAGAGTCGTCGGTAACCATTGGAGGAATTCCATGTCCCGCAAGGTTACTCCACTTCGATAAGCCATGGCCAGGCCGTCCCCCGTTACAGTATGAGAGTATGTAGAGTAGGGGTACATTCTACCAACCCCACCCGTAGCCAAAATTAATGCCTTAGCTATGAAAAGAATCATATTACCCTTTGTCCTTTCTAATGCCAGAACTCCGCCGAATTTTCCATCAATATTTATTATGTCTATGGCAAATGTTTCCTGATATATCTCCACATTTTTGTATTTCAAAAGAGTATCATAGAGTGTTTTCATGAGAAAGAATCCAGTCCTGTCATACGCAAAGAAGGTACGTGGGTATGTATGAGCACCGAACATTCTAGTTATTGCCTTACCATTTTCATCCCTATACCAAGGCATTCCCCAATGTTCCAACTGAATTATCTCATTCGGTGCCTCTCTTACAAACTCTTCCACCGCATCCTGATCATTTAGGTAGTCGCCACCTATAATGGTGTCTTCTGCATGCCTGTCAAAGCTATCCCCCTCCGACATAACTGCCGCCGCGCCGCCCTCAGGTGCAACGGAATGTGAACGCATAACCTGGACTTTAGATATTAGAGTTACGCTAACTGTCTCATTCGATTCTTTAGCGATCTCAATGGCAGCTCGTAGCCCAGCTATTCCTGATCCAAGTACAATGACATCACTTCTTATCGTTTCCATTGAGTGTCCACACCTTGATTTCTATTTAAAATATCAGCTATCTTAGTTTTTGCATTATTACTTACTTCATTGAATAGATCGCGACCTGAAGAATCCATGGATACTATCATGGGGCCCATTTCAGCCACATTGATTTCCCATAGTGCTTCGCCGTATAGGTCTTCCCACCAAACGTTCGTAACTTCAGTGATCTGATCCAGAAGAAGGGCAGATGTACCTCCCACGTATTCAAGATAAACAGCACTATTCAGCCTCAGAGCTTTTCTTGTTTCTTCACCCATACCACCTTTACCGATTATGGCTTTCACTCCATAGGTGGAGATAAGTTGCGGCGTATATTTTTCCATTCTCATGCTTGTAGTTGGGCCAACTGTTATAATTTCATACCTGCCATTGTTTTTCTTAAAGCTTGGTGCAGCATGCAATACTGCGTACCCACTTAGTGAAATAGGTAATTTTGCTTTTTCTTCAAAGAGTCTATAGTGAGTCCTGTCTCGCATTATATATATTTTTCCCGTTAGGGTTACCCAGTCCCCGACTTTTAATACAGATACGCTTTCATTTTTCAGAGGTGTTCTAAGTTCAATCATTATCTCACCTATAATGTACTTTTAAGTTTTCATCAATGAGAGCAGTGGCGCGTTCGTTTCTCCAGCACTGGATATTTATCGCAACAGGCAAACTACTGATGTGAGTAAAGCCGTATTCTATATTTACACCAATGGCCGTGACATCTCCACCGAGCCCCATCGGACCAATCCCTAGTTTATTTATATCCATAAGTAGCTCACTCTCGAGGTCAGCTATATCCGGGTCTTGGTTTCGCTCATTCAGCGGTCTAAAGATAGCAATTTTAGAGAATCTTGCTGCTTGATCGAGAGTTCCTCCCAGTCCTATCCCTACGACGTATGGAGGACATCCTTTACCACCTATCTCGGCTATCCATTCTAAAACGAACTTCTTGACTCCGATGAGCCCATCAGATGGCGATAACATCTTTACCGTTCCCATATTTTCCGAACCAGAACCTTTTGGAAGAGCCGTAATTTCAATATATTTTTGAGTATCACTCAAAAATTCAGTTATGACTTCTGGTGACCTATACCCTGTATTATCCCCGCTATTCACCCTAGAAATTGGGTGAACCATATTGGGTCGCAAATTGAATTTTTGCGTTACATCTCTGACGCCCATCCTGATGCTGTCTTCGAGCATAGGAACGCTGATTTCCAGATTACTTATCTTTACAAAAAATACTGGTGTTCCAGTGTCCTGGCATACAATCCGATTCTTATTCTCTGCTATTTCTATATTCTTCTTTATCAGTGCTAATATTTGTCGAGCCGTGGGAAATGTCTCATCGTTTATGGCTTTAGATATTGCTGATAGGGTATCTGGAGGTATTTTTGTCAGCGCCTTGTAGTAAAGTTCTCCGGATATGGCTCTAATAACGTCATACGTCTTTGAGTTCATTTTACTCCACCTCCCCAGTTGCAGGGATTACCCCTTCCTTTATACCCTGGACTTCTTCGGGTAGCTTCATATTCTTATTATCGCTAATCGACAAAACAACCCCAATTATCATAATTATCGCACCTATTATGACAAATAGTGATGAAGTAAGTGCGTAGCCAGCTATAGTACCGGAAAAAAATTTAAATGCGAACAAAGGAATTATCAATCCAATCCAGGAATCAATGAAAAAAGCAAAATGCCAAGAGAATGCGATACCCACGCCTCTTACGTTTGTAGGATATCTCTCCCCCAAAAATATCGGCATAGCACCCCAGTACATCTGCCCCACCCCTCCCAGTACAGTTGTAAACAAGAGAACTGATATATATGAACCTGATTCAGCATAGAAATACAATGGGTAAGAAATTATTGCTATTATCACTCCAATTAAAGCAATAAATTTACGCCTTCCGATGCGCCCCGCTAAGGGTCCGCCAATAAATGTTCCAACGACTTCAGCTATTCCAGCATACACTAAAATAATGGCTCCTAACTTTGGACTGAAGTGAACCACAGTATACAAATACGTCGCATAAAACCCCTGAGTAGAATAAAATATCCAGTCCATGCCAATTGTAGTAATAATTGCTGGTATGAATATTCTCCAATATTTTGTGAAGAGTGTTTTTAGAGGATTTTTGAGTAGTTGT
This sequence comes from Thermoplasmatales archaeon, assembly GCA_038734825.1. Lineage (GTDB taxonomy): Archaea > Thermoplasmatota > Thermoplasmata > Thermoplasmatales. The sequence continues at coordinate 4,337 of JAVYOD010000035.1, read as the reverse complement.
GCTTTTTCCTTTGCTATGTTAAACATGGGGGATTCTGGAATTCTCAACCTAATGTAAAGCGCAATGAATGCCGGAATTATCCCTACAGCAGCAGCTATTCTCCATCCAGTTGTATATAAAAAGGGGACGTGGAAATATGTCGTGGTTGCCAGAAGTACAAGTGCAGCAGAAACGCTACCTACCGAAAAACCGCTTTGTATAAATCCAGATATTATCCCTCTTTTGCCGCTTTTTGTTGTTTCCAGAGCCATAGGATGAGAACCGGTCGGGTCTCCGCCCACGAATATTCCCTGTGCCATCCTGAAACCAAAGAAGAGTATCAGCCCTACATATCCAGCAACAGCATATGACGGAACAATAGCCGTCAGCAACATAGTGATAGAATACCCAATTACTGTGATAATCATTACACCCTTTCTCCCAAATTTATCAGACCTGTTACCGAAAATCATAGCTCCTACTGGCCGGAATAGCACAGTAATACCAAGGGTCAAATACGTCAAAACAGTGTCATAGATTGCAGGAAAATTTGGCGGAAGTAACACCTTTAGCGCAAATGCTCCTAGTGAGCCAATTAGCAAAAGGCTATATGCATCCATAGTGAAACTTAAAAATGAGGATGCCTGTATCCTCCTGTACAGCTTTTGGTTAAGCCCTACACCTTCCATCATATAAACTACCTAGTGATTATGCTAAAACTGATTAATAAGTTTTTCCATATCGAAATAACGAAAATAATTTCTCCAAACATACACTCATAAAAATATTTTTATACCACATAGTAATACGTCATAATGGATAGTAAATTTCTGGTGCACGCCAAAAATGACCACGTTGGTGTGGCTACTTATGATTTAAAAAAGGGCGAAGAAGTTGAGGGAGTTTATCTTGACAACAACCAGAAAGTTCTAATCAAAGCTATCGAAGATATTCCACTTGGCCATAAAATTGCCCTGAGGGATATGAAGAAAGGTGACAAAGTAATAGAGTATGGCGAGCCTATTGGGCAAGCAATAAAGGATATCAAGAAAGGTGAACATGTTCACATTCATAATATTAAAACAATGAGGTGGTAGTGATGTCTGTTTTTAGCGGATATGAAAGGGAAAATGGTCGAATAGGAACCAGAAATCATGTGCTCATAATCCCGCTGGATGACCTTTCAAATTCAGTCTCGGTTGCTGTTGAGAACAATGTTTTCGGTACAAGGGCAATTCCTCATCCCTATGGAAGGTTACAGTTCGGGAGAGACCTTGACCTAACATTCAAGACCCTTGCTGGAATGGGAAGGAATCCAAACGTTGCAAGCGCTGTCGTCATCGGCATAGAAGATCAGTGGACTCAGAAAGTAGCTGACAGCATCGCTGAAACTGGGAAAAGAGTCGAGGCGCTTAGCATAGAGGGAAACGGTGATTTAAAGACCATTGAAAGGGCTTCAAGAATCGCAAAGGATATGGTCAAAGAGGCAAGTGACAAAAGGAGAAAAGACTTTGACGTTTCTAACTTGGTTGTAAGCACCAAATGTGGTGAGTCTGACACAACATCAGGACTCGCTTCAAACCCCACAGTAGGAGTTGTATTTGATAGACTGGTTGATGAGGGGGCGACTGTTATTTTTGGTGAAACATCGGAGTTAACCGGAGCAGAGAACTATATCGCTAGGAAATGCGCAACTCCAGATTTGAAGAACAAATTCCAAAAAATTTTTGATGAATACCAGAATGAAATCGTTAAGGAAGGGGTAGATCTACTTGGATCACAGCCAACTAAGGGAAACATCAAGGGAGGTCTTTCTACAATAGAAGAAAAAGCATTCGGGAACATACAAAAAGCAGGGACAAAGCCCATAGTTGGTGTTCTAGACTATGCAGAAGAGCCGAAGGTAAAAGGGCTAAATTTCATGAACACTTCATCTGCGGCTGCTGAGGCTGTAACACTTTTCTCGGCTGCAGGAGCTGTCGTGCACCTATTCACTACAGGGCAGGGTAATATCGTCGGTAATCCTATAATGCCAGTTATCAAGATAACAGCGAATCCAAACACGGCTAAAACTATGAGTGAACACATCGATCTTGACATTTCCGGTTTACTCAGGTTCGAATTTGATCTGAAGGAAGCAGGGAACAGACTCTACGATGCAATGCTGAGAGCTGCCTCAGGAACTCTTACTGCTAGCGAGATACTGAAGCATTATGAATTCGCATTGACAAAGCTCTACATCTCTGCTTAATATTTTTGATACAAATATTTCTAAACTCTTATTTTATTAACGTTTTGAGATGGAAGCAAAAGAGAAGCTTAACGAAGTGGCATATAGGCATATTTTTGATGGATTGCTACAGGGTAAGTTTAGGCCAGGAACTTTTCTTAACATAGACGATATCTCTGAAAAGTTAGGTATTAGCAAAACTCCCATCAGGGAAGCCCTGATTGAACTGGAAGGAGAAGGCCTTGTCAATAGAAACGGTAGATACTATTATGTTTTCAGCCTCTCGAGAAAGGATATAATAGAACTATATGAAGTAAGGAGAATTTTGGAGGGAGAAGCCGCTGCTTTAGCTGCAATTAATCCATCCCCTGAGTTTATCAACGATTTGAGCCAGACTATCAACAAGATAGAAGAGCTTTCTAAGCAAGAAGAACCGGATCCAATCTATTTTGCCGACCTGAGCGGCAAGTTTCACTCCCTTATCTGCGTAGGTTCGGGCAATGCGTTTCTATCAAAAATCGTCGGTGACATTAGGCTAAGATTAAAGATTGTAAGAGTTAATTTATTTACGAGTTTCAACAGAAGGAGAGATGATCTCGCTGAGCATAAGTCTGTGTTCAATGCAATAAAAGATAAAAACCCCCCACTAGCAAAGGAAATGATGATTGATCACCAAAACAAGGTCATAGACTACGTGAAAAGGGAATTGATAATGCAGTTCTATGAATAGCAGTCAGTGAAACCTGAGCATCTTAGTACTATCAGACAATGGTATCTCTCCCTTTGGCTCTATGCCGAGGCCGTTTCCTTGTGGTGTAATAGTGTTTCTATCAATCTTTCCATAAAACGCAAAGATATCCGGGATCTCGTTTGGTGGAGTTTCCACAATGGCATTTCCATCATAGGAACAAGCTAGGTTTGCGCTGGCCATTATGCCTATCCAGCCGTTGTGGGGTCTATTGTGGAAAGCGAGTAATGAATTGTTAGCTTTTAGAAGACCCATTATTTCAATCATAGGTGTAATACCTCCAATTTTGGTAACATCCGGTTGATAATAACTCAAACAATCATCTTCGAGAAGCCTTTTAAAATCAAAAATACTGAAGAAGTTTTCACCAGCTGCAACAGGACCAATCTTATTGAGCTTCCTAAGTGAATCAAAATCATCGGGGGGCCAGATGGGTTCCTCTACCCATTTTAACTCATATTTACTTGCTTTATTCATGAATTCTTTTGCAGCTTCAAAATCCATTGAGCAGTTCATGTCTACCATCAGATCAAAGTCGTATCCTAATTCTTCTCTTATTATCTTTACAGTTTCGAGAGTATCAGACCTAGATTGGTGCAATTTTATTGACTCATAACCCAAGGAAAGTAAATTTTTAACGACAAGTGCGGCTTTCTCTGGGTTAGAATATCTTGAAAGCGATACGTATCTATTAACGGACCGGCGCCTCTTTCCTAGCATTATGGAGATGCTGGAGCCTAACTCTTTCCCGAGTAGATCCCAGAGTGCAATATCTATGCCAGCAATAGCACCAGTAGTGATTCCGTAGCCTCCGGAAAATGTCATCCTTCTCATGTTATCCCACATCTCCCTGATGTTGTTTTCATCAGCAGAAATTACATAATCTGAGAGCATATCTAGTATAGCGATGTATGGTTCTCTAGAATTACCGGCTGCGGCAAGTACTTCCCCCCAGCCTACTTTTCCATTGTGGTTTTCAATCTTTACAAAGAGCTGGTTTCCCCATTCCTGTAGCCACATTTGTTCTGGATCGGTTTTATCTAACGGTATAGATGCTTTAATTTTCTCAAAAGTTTTCAGCATAATTACCGAATATGAGTGATACCATCGATAAAAATATTAGTAATTGACCTAGTAGGGGTAGCCACCGAGACTGACTGCCCGGGGGATTTATTATTCAGTCAAATACCTTAAATGATATTCAAACTGCAGAGCCTAAATAGAGAAGTTGTCCTTTTTGCATGGCATAGTTAATGTCTTCAAGCAGGTCATCCACATCTTCTAACCCTACCGATATCCTCACAAGATTCGGAGTAATTCCCAATCACGCTCTCTCTTTTTCAGGCACGCTTGCGTGGCTCACGTAAAAAAAGGAATTTC
>JAVYOD010000034.1:0-11896 GCA_038734825.1 Thermoplasmatales archaeon | reverse complement strand
TGGGGAAGCCGGGGACATCAAGTGAAACAAATTTTGATGCTACATTTGAAATGGAATCGAGTAACCCGCACTCTTTCCATATCTCTGCATAGAAACTGTAGCCGTGCATCAGTAAGATGCCTATGCCACCTGACCCTTTACCTCTGAGGTATCTGAATTTTTTTCCCTTGTAATTTTGAAATACTTCTTCTAGTTCCATAATCTTAAATTATTTTTTTAAGAAAAAGTTATTTATCCATTTTTAGCAAGTATTTTTTCTTTTTCAAGTACCCGATAGAGTGGTATTAACTTTGAAATTACTAGATGGTTATGACTCTGTATGCTATGAATTGTATGATAGAATTTTTTAATAACAATACTATAGGCAGTGATGAGATTCAGACTTATCATAACAGGTATTGCTGAGCTTATTCTTACGGGGGTACTCTCTGCTTTTAGAGGATTTCATCCCGCATATTATATACTTCTTCTAGTGGGTATTGTCCTAATTTTAATGGGAATCATATGGAAATGATCCCTTTATCCGGGTCGCATATTGCGTCCTGTTGAAACGCTAATACATTGGATGTAGCGGTTGATTTTCTGAGGAAGTTTTAATGCCTGTAAGGTTTCAGATGCGCAGTTTTCATGTAATTGCGGGAGACAGTTCTGAATAACAACCGCCTAGATACATGATGGGTAGTAGCCTTCTTGAACCGCAGTATAAAAATACATTTTTATACGCGCTACAAAGGTGTCTGCTCCTTTGATTAGAAATGGCCAGAAATTAAAAGATTGTATTTCATAACAACTTTTTTAATGATACTGGAATTTATTTTAAATGACAAGCTCGTTCCCATTGATTTCATCGGTAACAATACTTGTAGCGGTATTCCACATGGTAGCTCCGGATCATTGGCTCCCCATTACCGTAATTTCAGAGGCCAAAGGCTTTTCTAAGGTTAAGAAGTATGGGATCACAACGTCTATAGGGCTCTTACATGGCGTGCTATCTTCGTCGATAGCATTGGCCTTGCTTTATGTAGGTCTGGTGTTTCTAAGCAAATTCATAGAGTACCTGACATTAGCGGGGATATTACTTCTAATCGTTGTAGGTGCGTATTTTTTTATTAGTGGTTTTTTAGAAAGGGGCTCAAATACTATGATAGGGAGTACATCAATATCAGTTAGTATCCTGCCTGATTTTGCGATAATTCCCATCTTGCTCTCAGCATCAGCTCTCAATGCATACCAGATAGGAGTTATTGTGTTGCTATTTATACTTGTTGGTGTTGCATCGTTGATTAGCGTAGTGGCCGCTGCCTCTTACGTTACAGATCTCGCCTTAAAAAAGGTGAGTCCGGCTTACTTTGATTATGCGATAGGTTTCACACTTCTCCTCACGGCCCTGTATATTTATCTGGAAGGCTTATGAACATACCCGTTCTAGACTCTGATATCCGCATACCGAAATATCTGGAAATTCCAAAAATTGGCATCCAAAATTAACCTCATTCCATTAGGTCACCAATTTTGATAAGTTTAACTCAAGTAAGTGTTAAATGATTTAGCAGTAAGGTTTCAATCAGTGTACAGATAATAAAAAGCAAATGGAAAAGCTTGGTAAAGCTCACAGGCTTTATTTCCAAAACGGAATGGCATTTAACCAGATTATGCGAATTGAGAAGCAATCACCTCATTCGTAATGATAGAGTTTGACGAGTAAGCGGTAAGAAGAGTGTGTTCGTAACTAATTAATTTTTCTTCTATTTGACAAGCGTTATTAAGTCAGTAGCATATTCAATACTTAGAAACTTTCCAGTTAAAAATCTAGTTGTCTATTACGGAAAATTGGTTAAGCTAAACAGAAAGAAGGGTCAAACATCTTCACCGAAAAAGATAAGCCGAAAGAAACTCTCGGAAATTGATCAATTAGGTATTTACTGAATATTTGCAGCATTAAAATAAGAATGTTTTCGATCTCGTTGTCAGTATTAAACACTAGATCTGTAAAGAAGAATGGGCATCAAAAACTCCACATCAATGAAACATAATAAAGGGGGAGAAAATTTCCAAGTTGGTTATTGAATAACGGAGATGGATGAAAATTCCCACTCAGGAGAGTTACGGGAAATTCTTAAAATGTAAAATTTTGATGTATTTTGGATATCCCCATAGATCCAGTGGGGCCGATCGGATTTGGACCGACGACCTCCCGGTTATCAGCCGGGTGCTCTAACCAGTCTAAGCTACGGCCCCTTTTTGGTTAATTGTCCGGGATATTAATGCTTTTAGTTTTCGTTTTTTGATATAAATCCAAATAAACTAGTGCAACTAGGGATCACCTTCAGGCTCAACCTTGTTGTACGGTAACTATTTTCCGTGAATACGCAAGAATTCTTCTACCGTTTCCTCATTTGCTTTTCTCAGTTTTAAGCACAGTTGGTACAGTTCCTCCTTTGCATCCCTCGGGAGAAGTTCTATGGAACCTGTTGTGGAAGAATCGTATTTTGCAGTGGGAAAAAGTGCCATGATCCTGTCCTTCTGTTTTTCTGTCACAGGTAGCCTGATCATTTTCATTCCTGCTAATCTATCTTCTGCCATGCCTGCCAGACCTTCCATTTCCAGCTTTTTTACCTTTTCCTCGTTAAGCCAAATATTAATCATTATTTTCTGATCCATCTATTCACCTCTAAAGTCACGTGATAAAGTAAATATAGGGTTTCTTTTTTTGAGATATTCTTCGTTTACAAATGGGGATCCTGACCCATACTTCTCACTTGCCTCCATAACCTTATCGAAAACCTCAGGCCTCATTAATCCTCTGGTTGGTTTGACACCATCGATCAGTATGCTTCGAATTAAAGTTCCGCTGAAGCTCTGACTTTTATCCTCGTGGCCGTCGAGAGCTGCGTTTGTGACCTCCCCGCATACAGTACAATAATAATTTTCCATCATAAAAATGGGTTTTATTCGCAACCTATCCTTAACTTGTTTGAGAAGGTAGTGCGCATCATAAGGTTTGTAAAAATTTCCGACACCTGCATGATCCCGGCCAAACATGTGATGTGTGCACCCTATGTTCGTCCTAACAATAGCGTGATGTATCGCTTCTTTAGGTCCAGCGTATCGCATATCCCATAGCAAGATTGAAACTGCGAAAACATCCTTTTTGAAATAGCCTGCGTTTCCCAGCTCTGCCTGACCGAGAACTATCGCCTCATCAATGTAGTCCCCTATTCTCTTCTCTCCGATAACTGCATTCACTAGGACACCAGTTTTGAGTTCATCTACTGGCAGATCCTCGTTGGCTGCAAACCAGCAGTATTTCATGAGCCATTCGTGCCCTGTGTGCGGCACGTTTCTCGTCTGGTGTGCAACAATATGCTTCCACCCTTTTTTCTTATAGAGTTCAAAATGCTGACGTGGCGTGAGCCAGAATTTGTCAAATGGGGGTTGAAATACGGGCTCCTGAACAAGTTCAACCTTCCCCGCGATAAATCGTCCTTTTTGTGATAGAGTTCTCTTAACTCCAGGGTGCTTTTGATCAGTTGTGCCATACACTTGCCTGGCCATATCTTCTAAGTTATAATTGAAAATCTCTTCTACGTTCAGAACCGCAAGTGGTTTCTTGTCGTAAGTTAAAAGTACGTCATCCCCTTCCCTGATCCCTTTAGTTTTTATTTCTTCTTCAGCAACGTTTAGGTTTATCGGAATGCTCCACAGCGTGTCATCGCTAAGGGACATTTTGCTGCATACGGAATCCGTTTCATTTCTATTCATAAAACCTTCTAGGGGTGATAAAAATCCATACCCGATTCCCAGACACTCGTTTGCTGTCTGACTGCTAACATCGATAGAGATCAGCGTGTGAAGACTCTCTAAATTGCCTTTATAAATTCTCTCGTGAATTTTCTTCCCCCCGTGCCCCAAAAAACCAATATCTTTAGCTGTCATCTGATCACCTCATTTAGATCGGCCTACCACCAGATACATCTCCGCGGTATATACTTCTATGGCTTCAATTATTTTGTGCATCTGGATGATATTTTTCACACTCACAAAATTTCTGATGTAATATAAGAGAAACACCTTATTAGTTCGGGATTCCGCCCTAAGAGTAATTCTAGAATTTTTCGATTACATCCGCATCTCTGTATAGCAAATAATATATCCATAGTTCCATCCACGATCATGAAATTCGGGATAGTTTCTCTAGGGAATCATGCTATGACGAAGGTGATCCCCGCAATCAGATCGCTAGGACACGAGGTAAGCGCAGTGTTTTCAACAGATGCCTCCAAGGGGGAAAAGGTATCTAGGGAGCTCGGGGCAGAATACGTTCCAGACCTGAGGAAGATGAGTTCTATGGATGTAGAGGCTGTTTACATCTCTTCCCCTAACAGTCTCCACTATTCTTACTCCAAGCTTTTTCTTGAGTCGGGTAAGTCTGTACTTCTGGAAAAACCTGCAACCTTGAGGGTAGAAGAGATACAGGAGCTCACTGAGATAGCAAGAAGAAATGACCTGAAGCTATCCATAGGATTCCATCTTAGATTTCACCCTGCTGTCGAGACAGTCAAGAATATTATATCAGCTGGAAAGATCGGAAAAGTGGTTTACGCCTCCGGAAAGTGGAGCTATTACTCGCCGAGATCTGGCGATACATCGTGGAAGGCGAATCCTGATATGGCAGGTGGAGGTTCTATAGTAGGAACCGGAGTTCACATAATGGATAGTTTTGTCAACCTATTTGGGAATGATGTAAAGAGTGTTTCAGCATTCAGCAGTCCAAAATGCAAGATTATAGATGAAACCGTTCATGCGACTCTAAATTTCTCATCCGGTATTATCGTAGATTGTATATCTTCAAGAATAATGGACGAAAATTACAACGACTTGATAATAATAGGCGAAAGGGGAGGGATAAAGGTCACTAATTTCTATTCCACATCAGTAAAATCAGAAATTTATCTTAATAACTCCATAGTGGGGAGATTTGAAGGGGGAAATATGTACTCTGAGGAAGTTAATGCATTCGTTAAGGGTGATCCACGTATTGCTGGAGGGGAGGCTGGAATCACTTCTACAAAATTAATGCTTGCAGTACAGAAATCTGCTTGTAACGGAGAAATCATAGCTCTTGGATGAGCTGTGCGATTTTTTATATAGTCATCAATTGTACAGCTGGCGTGCTCTTCTATTTACTTTTGACCTCACTGCTAAATTTATAAATATGCTTACGAAAAATACTGCTATTATCCCTCCCAGGAAGTATGAGCTCGTAAAGGTATTCCTGAATTCGTAGTAAAGTGCATATATAGCAACATATCCAATGATCAGTACTATAATAGATAGGTATCTATATATAGCAGGAATATTGGCCGCAGCCACTACCTGTGGTTTGTCCTTGTAGTATTCTAAGCTTTTTATCATTGATTCTGTCCGCCTGTTCTTTGGGCACATTGGATCCTGGAGTGCTTTTATAGCGTCTTCCAACGAATCCTGGTACTGCATCGTGTTACCTTGCGAGGCGTAGATCCTGGCCAGCTGTATATCAATTTTAGCTATATCCTCACAGTTTGTTGGATAAGAGCTTGATGATCTAAGTGCTGAAAGTTGCCTCTGAAGATTCTCAATTTTTTGTTCCGTACTTGCCAAAGAATTTCACTCCTAATTGTATAGTAGAATTTATTATAAATAATGAGTGTAAGAATTTAACTCAGCAAACCTAAATTTCAGGGATTCTCACTCTTGTGCTTCAGTTCATCAAGGAATCTGTGATAGTTCTTGTCGTCAAACTCAAATATAACACTCCCTACATAGCCACAATCGAGGCACCTATACTTACCCGTGATATAACCTATCTCCAGATCTATATGCTCCGAACCACACTGAGGGCAAACGCGGTGAATCATGTCATAGCTAACGAAATATTGAATATATTATTCTCGCTACAGAAACTCATTTCCTCTTACCATAATAAGTTCCTTTACCTTTGTTCTCCCTAGATTAATTGCTTTCCATATGTCATACTGCTTTTCAACCATCAAGGAAAAATCGTAACTATCAAAATTACCTATCTCTATTCCCTTTTCCTTAGCCAAGGATGAATAACCAATCTTTCGAGCCCTGTCAAGGCTGTTAAGGCTGTCAACACCGATCCTTATCTTTTTCACATCTGCGATCCTTAAGAATTCATCGTGATTCGCGTAAACATTACTGAGGAATGTTTCGCCGCTATCTGGCGGCTTTGGATAATTGATGGGTGGGAGGCATAGGATCCCTTGGCCGTTATACGATGAGTTTAATGTAACATCAACTCCAAGAAACCTCAGCGCGTTTTCGTAGTATCTGATTAAAGGTTGGAAGGCCAGCTTTTTGAAAGGGTCGTAGATTTTGTTAAGTTGACCACCCAATCTATCCTCCTTTTCATAAAGCGTAACTTTGAGCCCGATTTTCGAGGCGAATACTGCAGCCTCAAGGCCCTGAAGACCCCCTCCAATTATAACGATTTCACCGGAGTACCTTCCAATTTTCTCATACTCTCTACCAACATCTGGATTTACCGTGCACCTTACCTCTCCAAGAGAAAGATCCCTACAAGCCTGGTTGCATCTTATGCACGGTCTTATTAAGTGAGAATATTCAGAAAGCTTCATAGGGAGGTATGGGTCAGCAAGCAGACCCCTCCCTATCACAGCATAGTCCACTACAGAAAGTACCCTTTCAACGTCTTCACGACTGGTTATAGATCCCACAAGCATCGTGGTAATCCCTGGTCGGCGATGAAGCCGTTCTAGTATATGGGTACGAGGGGAGTAAAAGGAGGCAGAGGAGCCTGGTGGATAGAAATTGCCAGCAGAGAAGTGCACGTAATCTATACCCTTTAGGGATTCTGCAACTTTTAGACCATATTCTTCGCTCCAGCCTCTTGGATCGTCTTCATATAGGCTGAGCCTGATCCCGACAGGAAAGTCTCCTGTTTCTCTTATTGCGTCTATAACATCTTGTGGAAATTTCAATCTCTTCTCAAAAGAACCTCCATATTCATCACATCTTAGGTTCAACGTAGGAGAAAGAAACTGGTGTATCAGGTAGCCGTGAGCACCATGTATTTCCACACCGTCAAAGCCGGCATATCTTGCAACCTTTGCCGCATTGGCAAACGCATCTATAACCCTATCAATATCAGTTTTCTTCATCTCCCTTGGTTTTTTTCCAAGGTAGTCCACGGAAGATGGTGCCATTGGATTTTCAGCGTTCTCCCCCCAGAGGGCTTTACCCCCCGCGTGGACCAACTGCATGAAGGCGAGGGCTCCAAAGTTGTGTATTCCTTCAGTGATCCTCTTTAGCTTCGGTACGAGTGAGAAGGAATAGGCTCCAAGCTGGTTCCTAGAGCCCCTGGAGTTAATGTTATCAATGTAAGTATATTCCGTGATTATGATACCAGCACCACCTTTTGCCCTTTCTGCTAGATAGCTCGCTATAACATCATTGCTGCTCCCGTCTTGGTTCGCAAGATTGGATATCATGGGGGCCATCACTATTCTATTTTTTGTTTTAACATTTCTAATAATACCAGGTTCTAGAGCTTTCATTGATTCCGAAATATTGGGTGATATTAAACATGGCTCCTTACGAGTTAAATTTAAGGTAAAAAATCACTGACATCCCTAGCTCAACTCAGGCGCATAAAGGTTAAATTTTTGAAACAAATACGTCTTGCCTGAGGTTTATGACTACAGACTCACTTTCCGAACTAGAAGCTAAGAGACTTACTATAAAGAAGGACCTCGATGAAAGTAGAAAGAGAAGGGAAGACCTAAGACAGGAGATGGATAGATTTGCTGATGAGAGAGATATCCTCAACAATAAGGTTAAGGAGCTAATAAAGACACTAAAGGAGATGAAAACTGTTAAGGATGATCTTTCAAACAAAGCCAACGAACTTAAGCAGAAGAAGGATAAGTTATCCGAGGAATTTCGAAAATTAGTAAACGAGAGAAAGTCTCTGAGAGTTTCAATATTAAAAAATAAGGGAAAACAGGTCGATATAAGGAAGCTGAAAAAGGAGAGAGACGACCTGATAAAGAGGCAAATGACGGGTGTTTATAATAAGAAAGAAGAAGAAGAAATCGTCAAAAGAATACATGCTATAAATAAGATTATAGAGGATTATGAAAAAGAATCAGAAAGGATTGCCCTTGACGATGAAAATTATAAGAAGTTAGATGAATCCATAAAATTGAACAGGGAAGAAATCAAGAAGGTTAACGATGAATATCAGGCTACCGTGAAGGAAGTGATTAGATTAAGAGACAACCAGAACAAAATATACGAGGAGATGCTTGAAACAAAGGGGAAGGCAGACGAGCTTCACGAAAAATACCTTCAGGTCCAGGCGGAACTCTTCAAGGAAAATCAAAAACTCGATGAACTATTCAATACCATCCGTGAGTATGAAAAACTTATTCTCGCATTAAAACAGAAGCAATCTAAGGAGAAGAGAAAGGGGAAGGAGAACGAAGCAAAAGCTAAAGCTGAGGAAATATACGAGAAATTCAAGAATGGTGTATCCCTCTCAACTGAAGATATACTTGTCCTACAGAAAGCAGGGTTCCTTTAATTTGAATTAAGAGAAAAAAGAAGTATAGCTTTTAAATTTACTATCGAGGGATGAGTGTAAGCAAGGAAATCGGAAGCAGGTCTAAATATTGGTTATATCTCTTACCTATTGTCTCTATACTACTCTTTTTGATATCTGAAGTTATATTGTATTTATTCGGTTTTATCAAAATTTATTACTTTTTCTTTATACCCATATTTGCTTCAAATTCGGTACTTTCACTAATACCTCTTATATTTTTCATTCTTCCAATCCTGATATTTTTTCTATTCGTTAGGTCAGGAACCAAGCGAATAGAAAACGCTCCTCCGGATTATTTTTCCTTTGGTAAGGAGGATGAGAGAGCTGAAGTACCTAAAGAAACAAAGTCGGGTTTTGGGGGTCTTGTAATGATTGGGCCAATTCCTATAGTATTCGGCAAAGGGATAAGCGAAAGAGCCCTTATAATTCTCGTAATATTGATGCTACTTATCATATTCTTATGGTTTTTACTCGCTAAATGATACGACAGTTCCCTCTATTTTTCCCCCTCTTCTGAGGAGAAGTCCCCCTCCGATTACAGAATCTGAAATGATGACCCCTTCCCCGAGAACAGAACCGAAAGATAACACTGAGTTTTTCACTTTGCTTCCCTTTCCAACGGTCGTACCGTCGTATATAACGGAATTCTCGATTGAGACATCATCTTCAATGGTCACGTTGTCGTAGATTGCCACATCATTAAGCTTGCATCCCCTCCCTATTTTTACGTTCTTCCCGATGTATGCGTTTCCTGTTACTTCTATTCCTGTTTTTCTTCTCGTTCTTAACCCAGCTAAAAATATGTTTGCACGGATAAGGTCGCTTGGGCGGCCGATATCTATCCAGGTTCCTTTCATCTTGAAGCCTCCTATTCTTTTCTTATCATTCTGGAGACGGGGGAGAAGATCCTTTGCTACATCCTCCTGTTTTCCTTTGTTAATGTAATCGAAAACCACGGGTTCCATAACATAAAGACCGGCATTAGCTAAATTTGATATCGGGTTTTCCTTCGGTTTTTCTTGAAATTCGATGATCTGGCCGTCTTTCAATTTAACGACACCATACTCAGAAGGATCTGAAACATTTGTTAGACCAAGTGTTATTGCATTGCCACTTTTCTTATGAAATTTTACGATATTCCGAACATTTTCCTGGAAAACCGTATCTGCGTTGCCAACAATGAACGTTCCATCTATAAACTTCTCAACCTTTTTCAGTCCGCCGGCTGTGCCTAAAGGCTCCTTTTCGACAGAGAAAAGGATATTTCTGTTACCTGGTACCGAGCCTGAGAAGAGATCTATGATCCTTTCGTATCTGTAACTTACTGTAAGGATGAAATCATTGGAAACCTTTGATAGGGACTCTATTAGATAGAAAACTACAGGCTTTCCGGCTACTGGAATTAGCGATTTGGGAATTTTGTCCGTTATTGGCCGGAGACGAGTGCCGAGTCCCCCGGCCATTATTACCGATTTCACGAGCTGGATCTATACAGAGTCTATATTCCAATCAAGCCCTTTTGCTCCTGCCGCCTTCGCTATTGAACTTATTTCTCCTTTCTGACCTATGATATAAGGGGATTTGACTCCGGTGAGAACAACTAGAACTTTGATAGTGCCCTTCAAAGTGGGATCGATAGAGGCACCCCAAATAATCCGTGCGCTGGGACTAACCTTTTGCTGCACAAGTCTAACAGCACCTTCGGCCTCGGCAACAGACATTTGGTCGTCTCCAACTACCCTAATTAGTGCTCCCTTTGCATCAGAAATGTCTGCCTCGATTAGGGGGGATGAAATAGCCTCCTCAACAGCTTGTTCAACCTTGTTCTGGCCAGAAGCATCTGATTCTCCTATTCCGATCATCGCAACTCCGCCACCGGACATTATGGTTTTTATATCCGCATAATCGATATTTACTAGGCCAGGTTTAGTTATTATCTCTGTTAATCCCTTTAGCGCTTCCATAAGAATCCCATCTGCAACTTTAAACGCCTGATCAAGTGGAAGGCGGGGTACAAGTTGGAGAAGCTTATCGTTTGGAATTACTATAGTGGTATCGGAATTTCTCCTTATCTTCTCCAGACCGTATAGGGCATTCTCCATCCTCACTCTTCCTTCTGAAGTGAAGGGTAACGTTACAACACTAATGACAAGGGCCTTTTGCCTCTTGGCTATCTCAGCAACAACGGGTGCTGACCCCGTCCCAGTGCCGCCACCCATTCCAGCAGTGACGAATGCAATATCTACTCTGCCCAGCGCATTGATAATGTCATCTTCGGCTTCTCGTGCGCACTCCTCCCCTACCTGCGGAATCGCTCCAGCTCCCAGTCCCCTAGTTGTCCTTTTTCCGAGGAGGATCTTTCTATGGGCTTTGATTGTCAAGAGGTGCTTCGCGTCTGTATTTGCTGCGATCATTTCTGCTCCGTAAACCCCTTCCTCCATGCATCTATTAACGGTATTGCTCCCGCCACCTCCGCACCCCACAATCTTAATAGAGACCTTGAGTTGTTCAACAATTTTCGCCAGCTCTTCATCGTCTGGAGATGCAAGAGGCGGCTTAGGACCCTGCATTCCAACAATACCAGGGCCATTATTGTTAGATTCACCCTCATTAATCTCATTTTCCCCTAAGGCGTTTTTAATGATTGATTTCATCGGCATTATAATTACCCCTGTCATCTATATGTATGACGCTATATATATATTTTGCTAATCAGTAATTTCTAATTTTTCAAGATATAGCTGGCTTAAAAATGATTTTGTTGAGGTATAACATGTTCCATTTTTTGATTTTAATCAGACAAATGTCTGACAGAACATGAAAAGGGCTTTTTATTACCCTATCCAAATTAACATTCCCTTGATCTGAAATCTTCGTTGCCGGAGATTGATGTGAAAAAAGGTTTACCCCAGTGATCAAATATTCAATTTTACGAGCGTTATAGGATAAACAATTTCATAAACCAAAAGGTGATAAAATATTGATTTAATAAGGCATCAGTATGAAACCCTGTAAACCTATGAGGGTCAGCCCAAAGATAAACGAGAGGTTGTCAGTTATTTTCTGCCGTGTTCCAGGTATTGAAAGGGTGTTACTTTCGAATTAGATATAGGCAACTCTTAATATATCTAGGAAGTTCGGATTATTAAATTCTGGAGTTCTCTCACTTTGAAAATTAATTCTCTCTTGGGATAAATCGACATTCAGTGAAATATCAAGATGGACTTATCATTAAATTACCAATTTGTATCGTCGTTATACGATCAT
>JAVYOD010000033.1:0-12404 GCA_038734825.1 Thermoplasmatales archaeon | reverse complement strand
GTCAAGGAATCACGTGAGTGTACCAGACCTAGAGACTGCAATAAAGTTATTAAGAGAGAATGGGTTAAGATTAACGTCAAAAGAACTTTTTTCATAGAAGAGATAAGTTAACCCACCAATCATGTAATTTTGAAATAAAGAAAAAACGTGAGGAGAAAAGCTGATAGGTCATTAAACTAGGTTTTGAACAATTCTTGGATAGATTCCAGGTTCATCCTTGAACCCCGGTTAAAAAACTCCTATGTACTCCTGAACAAGATCTCGCTAAATGAGCTCTGCAATAATTATAATCCTAGATTCACGAACAGCAGCAAAGCCAACCCTATCTCACAAAAGAACTCTTATGAATTACCACTTTCTATAGATTGGCATTTTGCATCCTAAGTTAGATGGAGAAGATGAATATTGAGATCCTAAGCAACGATAGAATAAGAAGGAAAATAAGGACTAAAATAAACGCAATTAGTGAGAGCCCGAACGTTTTTAAAAAACCTGTGTGATAAATCATACTAAGTATAAGCAGTATGATAAGAAATCCTACTACAAATCCCAAAGGCGCAAGAATGGGGCCGAATAGAAACAGCAGAAAAATGAAGGCTATGCTGATTAGGAATGTCGCTGCCACTGCACGCAACATCTCCGACCTCTGAGGTACAATGATTTTAGAGGCTAGATAGACCGGTAGAGATACAAATACTAGTATGAAGAACACATATGCAAGCAACACCAGTAGCGTGAAAATCAGGGGAGCTACGATTAGAAACATTTGCCTATTATCGGAATACTGTCAATTCACGGTGTCTTTTCACTGTCGTAAAAATCGACCTTGCCGCATTTTTCGCACCTATACATCAGGAATGTCTTTGTATCCTCGGTAAGCTGATTCCATCCTCCAAGAAACAGCCTTTACACACCTGGATAACCGTCTATTCTAAACTTCATTTCTCCCTTATACTCCATTGGCGTCCCACAGTTCGAGCATTTTGCGTCCATAAATGTCAATCACAGCCGTTACAAAAAGATTCTGTGTAACTTTGAGGATCGCATAGCTCTAATTCAGATCTAGGCCTTTCCTTGTTTAAATAGATGGATCCTTGCCGGTGACGTTATGCGCGATTGGACAACTTTTATTTTTCCCTTTTTTGATTTCTTATCGATCATTTGTATTTCTGGCAATTTATCGCCAGATTTAGGGAAAGATAATATATAAAAGCATCATGAAACTATATGGCAGGAGAAGAATCCATTATAGAAAGCTTTATAAAAGCAATAGAGGGAACACAAAGCTCAGCAGAGTTTAACTTCGACAATCTGACCATTAAGGTATCTGGAAACCTAGCAGTTGTAATAACAGGACGGGTGACGATCACCGCCAGGCCAATACATGACAGGGACAAAGGTTAGAATTCCAGAAATAGATGGAAAAATTGGCGTTTACATAAACGGGAGTAAGTTTGAGATAGACTTAACAGGTCATAGACTTGAAATCAGGGGCAGGTCTGAAGATTTTTCATCCCTCCTGCAGAAGCTTAGATTTTCCATTAGTTCTCTGAAAATTATCAGGTCTGCTAGCAGGATGCTTTCGGATCTCGGAATTTCTTTAAAGATTTATGACGAGAAGGGTATCGTGATTAAGGCAGGGAAGGGCGCATGGTCCCCGTTGGGACGATTAATCGTTTCTCCGAGGGTGAAGAAATTAGTTAACAATAAAATAAGATAAGGAATTTCCTTTTATGAACGAGGAGTTGAAGGGGGAGGTTATAGTAGTAACGGGGGGATCTAGCGGCATAGGGGATGCAATAGTAAAGCTTTGTGTTGAGGAGAAAGCAAATGTCGCAATATTGGATCTTGAGAAACCAAGAGTTGATAGGGGAGGAGCTTTCTATAGAGTTGACGTTTCTGAGGAGGCTCAGGTGGCTGATTCCTTCAGGAGAATAAGAGAGGAAATGGGTCCAGTAACAGGACTGGTCAACAATGCGGGTATTTCGCCTAAGTCTGTGCCCTCAGAAAGTGTTGAAAAGGAAGATATTCTTAAAACATTTGGCGTTAATGTTTTCGGGCCAATGTTCTGCAATAAGTACGCAATAATGCAAATGAAGGAGGCTGGTCACGGCTCTATTGTTAATATATCTTCCGTAATTGGGGTAGTTGGTTCTAAAAATTCCTCAGTTTATGCGGCCTCAAAAGCTGCATTGATCGGGATGACGAAAGCAGATGCTATAACGTACTCACAGGATAACATAAGAGTCAACGCTGTGATCCCGGGCTATGTTCATACCCCTCTTATTGAGAAGGCATCGATTCGTTCAGGTGATCCTAACGGTTTTTACGATGCTCTTAAAGCGAAGCATCCAGTTGGCAGGCTTGCACAGCCGGATGAAATAGCACAGGCGGTAGTCTTTTTACTCTCAGCAAGGTCATCATTCATGACAGGCTCAAGTCTTGTAGTGGATGGCGGTTATACGGCGCTCTAATTTGCAATTAATTTGCATATTATTCTGAAAAACTGGTTTGTAAAGGATAAGAATGCTACCCTATGAGCAAAACTGCAACAATCGTCGTAATCGTTGTCCTGGTTGCAGTAATAGGTGGACTAGCGTATGAATACGGCTCTACATATGCGAGCCTAGAATCAGAGAAAGGCAAGATTTCAACACTAACTACAACAATCAACGATCAGGAACAGAATATAAGTGAACTCAAGGGAGCTCTTTCGACATATGAGAACAATAGCAAAATTCTATCCATGGAGTTGAAAAACGAATCTTCATATTCCGTGCTCCAGAGCGCCTACGCTCACTGGGACTACATCTCCATTGAAAACGTATCTTTGTTATCAAATCAGTACCTTCCAAACGCAACACTTGAATGGATAGGGGGCCCACTTTCTGGAAACTACACAGGTATAACAGAAATTGATAGCACCTGGCTTAAGTTCTTTGGCCTCTGGAGTGCGGTTTGGTTCTACACACCTTCTCCACCGACAATACTATCCCAGGGTTCCGGTTATATCGTGAAATCAGAAGTTCAATTCGTAGTAACGTCTTTCAAAACTCCAATGCAGGTACAATTCCTCAACATATCTTACACGCTTCATTACGCACAATCTGGAAATATGTGGCTTATTGAATCTGAAACCTGGGATATCATATCGACAGGCTTGGTCTCCTATTCTGCTTCTCAGGTTGGAACGCTTACGCAAGGAACAGTCCTTGCATATGCATTTTCGCATTGGAATAGCATAGCGATAGAAAATGTTTCAAATATCTTAACACAGTATTCAGACCAGGCAAAGCTGACTTGGATAGGGGGACCGTTGTCAGGTGTGTACAATTATTCTGATATTCCCACAGTCTGGAAGAAATTCACAGACATTTGGTCTGCTGTCTGGTTTTACACAGAATCTCCCCCGACAATCTATTCTACCCCACAAGGATACTTCGTCAACGCAACAGTTCAATGGGTTCTAACCCCATACTCTACGTCGATGCAGGTAGACGATATAGTTACAAACTATTCCATTGAGTACCAGATAAACCAGAAACCTCAGATAATTTCAGAAATTTGGCACATAATTTCGGCCTCAACAATTTCTTACACCGCTAACAGCTACGAGTCCCTTGAAGCACAGGCAATAGAGAATGCCGCATTTTCACACTGGAACAATATTGCTATAGAGAATACTTCGTTAGTAATGGCACAGTACTCAAACAATTCCACACTCCAGTGGATTGGCGGAAAGCTTGCAGGCACATATACAAATACTACTCAGATTCAGAACGTATGGACCAAATTTTTCAGCTTATGGAGCGCGGTATGGTTTTACTCGGAATCCCCACCGATCGTTAACGTTACCATTTCAAACGGGATTGTAACACAGGGCGTTGTAACTGGTGACATTCAGTTTGTAGTCCAGAACGCACAAAATACATCACAATTCAGCTACATTGATGTAGTGTACACACTCCACTTTTCACTGATTGGCAATGCGTACCTGATTACGTATGAAACATTTGACAACGTGCAAAGCGGCCCACTTTCCCAGGTAACAACTTTTTCTTAACTTTTTTATTTATATTTTAATAGAGGTGGAAGGTATAAGGTTTAATGGCATCTCCTGGGAACAGACAACCAGAATTAAATATAAAGGACAGAGAAATCAAAAGGCTCTTTTATTACCTTTTCGTCTATTCCAGGGGTGCTGCATTGAGGAGCAGGATAGTTTTGATGATTATGGAGAAACCGATGAACAAGAATGAGATCAGAAATAGGCTGAATGTTAATTACAGGACTGTGGAACACCACATCTCAGTACTGGTCAAAAACAAGATCCTTGATGGAGATTTCAGGAAATATAATTCTATATTTTACATAAACGATCAGATGAAAGAATACCTTTGTTCTGCAATAGATTTCCTCAGGGCAATGGGGGGATTATAATGATTGGTGTCTACTGGATAGGAAATATTGCAATTGGAATTGCGGAGGTAATAATTTTCATCATGCTTGTCACATCAACAACAAGAAGCTATACAAAGATGCGTACTGGCTTTACTAGAGCTCTTTCTCTCTTTTCCTTTGTTATGTTGTTATATTCGGTCTTAGTTGTATCTGCGAGTGTTATATTTGCTTATAAATACGGGTCAGATGTTGCAATCCCTCTGCTGGCTATAAACACTGTATCTGTAATTGGCTTTGTCATACTTCTCATAATTATCTCTGAGTGAATTCACAGGTGATAGAGTATAGAACTGTTCTCTATTATGATGTAAATAGCCACTATTATAACAATAGCCGCGAAGATCTCTGTTAAAATTTTCTTGGGGAGTCTGTTGGCTATCCTTGCACCGATCCAACCTCCAGCGATCCCACCCACAATGAAGAGTGCACTGAGCAAAACATTGAGCTCTCCGCTGATAGCATATCTTATAGCAGTGGTAACTCCAAACGTACCAACGGATATTAGGGATGTTCCAACAGCCTGGGTAATGTTCAGCCCGCCGCCGAGCAAGAGGCCCGGAACTATGAGGAAACCCCCGCCTATACCAAAATAGCCAGATGCAAAACCTACAACAAGTCCTGTTGGGATAATTTTCCTGTATGAAATCTTACCTTGAGATCCGTCGTTTTGACGCGATCTCTTCAAAAGCATGTAAATTGCGATCGCTATCATTAAGAAACCAAAGAAGAACAGAAGAAAATTACCCGGGGTAAGCAACCCGAGTTCTGAACCTGCTAGAACCCCTACTATTCCCGGTATAGTGAATAAGATACCCTGTCTGTATTTAACATTCTTTTTAAGTGCATGGGGCACGAGGTTTAGATATGCATTAACACCAACTGCCAGAGCTGTTGTACCTATCGCAAGATGGGGATGATGATAACCTACAAAGTAGATAAGGAGCGGTATTGCCAAAATGGAACCACCACCACCTATTAGACCGAGCGAAAAACCGACCAAAATCCCGGAAATTACTGAAAAAATCATTTGAATTATTGAGAACATTCGACCAGCCCTCCGCTATCAAAATCTCTAGAAACAGATTCTATCAGTTTACTATTAAAAGATACAAAAAAAGGAAAAATTAAATCGAAATTCAAACCACATCCGCTATTCTGATCACTTCTAGGTGAAAGATCATTTGCTTTTTTATTTACCTCTCTTGAAATTGTTTTCCTAGTAAAGAGCATTTTTTGATCTACCTCGTATATCCCCAGGCATTTATTTTTATGTGCATGAATAGGTAAAGCATTATCCAGCTTCCTATAAGTACGAATATCATGAATACAAAGCTCGATATTGCCATCTGTATGTTCCCGCTCAGTATATGTCCAGATGCACAGCCATTTGCCATCCTCGCCCCAAATAGGACCATGAATGCCCCTATGAACGACCCTAACGGTCTCAGTTTGGCGCTGTGTGTTTGAAGCCATATCTTGGGTACCTGTGGCTTGAAACCCATGAATCTCCGAGAAATTAAAGTTGCCGAAATCAACCCACCAAGAAAAGTACTCAGGTCCGTGAATGGCTCCCATCCGATCTCGCTAAATGGTTTGTTCACAGGAATCCCGTTGACAATATGTAGGCCACCGAATAGCTGGAAGTAAGCGTTTGATGCTGCCCAGGTAGGGTTCACAATGTAAGACAACTGTGCTCCTATCCAGGAATAGGTTGTTGATTCTCCAAATATCTGGTGAAGTATTATAACCGCAACTGCCGTTATCGTGAAGGCTAATCCGAGGGGTATTGTCATCCTTGCATTTTCAACGCTGCTTTCATTTATTATTTTAGTTAAGTATTTATTTGAATTTGGGTATTTTTCCATATCATCCTTTACTACGGTTGTGAACTGAACAGTCTGTTTCGTGTAACCGAGCATGTGAGCTCCACATGAATTTTTAACCTTGGTTTTAGGATATCTAGGCAACAGCAAGAAAACGAGTATTAGGAGTACACCGAATACTATACTTACCAGGAATATACCGACCTTTGTTGTTATACCAAATATTGAAGCCCAAGTTATGGGACCAAAGTTTAATGTATTCCAAAAGAAACCTCTAACATTTCCGAATATTACGGACCAAGTGAATGCACCAAGAAGCCCGCCAAGTGCTGCATATATGGCATCCCTCCTGCCCTGTCCAAGGGCGATCCATATGGTTCCAGGGAAGTATCCTGCAAGACCTACACCTAGGCCGAATATTAATCCCCCTATCACAATCCCGGGAACAAAGAAATCCTTTATTCCGAAATTTGGATGAGTAAAGAGCGAAAGACCATAGAGAAGTATCGAACCGACACCAATTGCAAACCCAAAACAGACCATCAAAAATCTGTCCTGAAATGCCATCACACGCCATAGAGTATCTGGATCAGTAAAGTTCCACAATTCCAGAGGTATGGCAAGAGGTAGCGCAACGAGCAGTCCAAGCCAGAGAGGAGCTTTGGTCTGATGAAAAACTGTCTGCATTATTATCCCTGTGAGTAAAAACGCAATTGCAAGGCTCAGCAGCGCGTAAACCGTCTTCCAGAATATTTTCCTGTCCCGGTCATAGGTTTTCTCTTTAGTCAGATCTATTTCATTTTCTGACATAGGACATCGCTTCATCATATCGGACATATATTTAATGTTTATGACAATATGTCATATATATGACAATAATGTCCGAATTAGATAAAGTAAAAATGCTAGGGACCAATTATCCATCATGGATAAAGGTGACGTCTCCCTAATAATAAACAATCTTGTAAAGCAGGATATCGTTTACAGAATGGCCCTCGCCAGAGGGATAGTAAACTATTCCTCCTTAGCTAAAAAGTTAAAAAAGTCAGTAGATAAAATAACAGGAAGAGACATAGCGCTCAACACAATAGTTAAGTCATTAACAAGGATTCGTGGAACTGAAAATTTAGTTGAACCCTATGATGCCCTATCCCAGGTTGAGATATCGCTAGAATATGGCTTAGTTAGAAAGAAGGCAGATTCCCTATCGCCAAGCGAGCAATTCCTAATAGCTCTGAAAACTGGTGACGGATATGATATACTGTACAAGGATGTGAATAAAGAGGGTCTAGCCTTACTTAAAATAAGGATGAAAGAAAAATTTAATGAAATTCCAGGTATAACAGTTCTAATTATTTCCATACTTGAATCCTATAATGTTGAGATAAGGTACATTTACAGGTTCGGTCATGAAATATGGTTTCTCATTCCTAGAGAACAGGGTACACTTGCCCTAGAAAAGCTTGCCTTTGTAGCTGGCAGCCTTCCAGAAAGGGGTTAAATACAATTATTCTATCCCCCCAGAATGCCCCCAAGGCAGGGAAGTAAGGGTATTTTAGCCATTGCCTTCTCAACGTTCATAGCTTTTATGGGTATAGGTGTAGTTGACCCGCTCTTACCCCTCATAGGAAGGGAAATGGGTGCAACGCCATTTCAGATAGAGTGGCTCTTTACTAGTTATATCGCGGTGATGTCACTTTCCATGTTTATCTCTGGCTACTTTTCAACACGCTTCGGGGGGAAGAGAACACTCCTAGCTGGTCTTGGAATTGTAGTACTTTTCTCAACCCTCTCAGGCATTTCCCCAACCATTGGCATCTTCGCAATATTCAGGGGCGGTTGGGGCCTCGGTAATGCATTCTTTACATCCACAGCCCTTTCTATCATAGTAGGTATCTCAAGCGGATCAACAGGATCAATAGAAAGGGCTATCACGATATATGAAGCTGCGCTTGGCCTCGGCATAGCTTCAGGACCACTATTGGGTGGTTTCCTCGGTTCCTATTTCTGGCGCTACCCGTTCTTTGGAACAGCCACCCTTATGGCCATAGGTTTCATTTCAACCTTTGCTTTCGTGAAAGAGCCTAAAATGGTAGAGAAGAGAAGGACGCCACTAGAAATAATTGAAGCTCTAAGGGACAGGAATGTATTCATAAATGCCGTAATTGCCCTTGGCTACAATTTTGGTTTTTTCACAATCCTCGCTTACACACCTCTGACCCTTACTGGTCTTACTACATTTAACCTTGGAATAGTATACTTTCTCTGGGGAATACTTGTTGCTTTTGCGTCAGTTGTATTGGTTCGAAGATTAATACAGAGGATTGACAGATTTTTGTTACTTGAGATTACGCTTTTCTTATTTGCGTTTCTCTTCGTACTAATGGGTGAATTCAGGGTGTTCAGATTAGAGATTATAGTTGTATCCGGTTTACTATGTGGAATAGCCAATGCATCATTCACTTCTCTAGCTATGGAGGTCTCACCATTTTCAAGGTCCGTTTCTTCAGCAACGTACAACTTCCTCAGGTGGGCAGGCGCAGCAATCGCTCCGATCCTTGCTGGATACATTGGACAGTCAATGGGCCTGTCAATACCTTTCTTTGTCGTATTTCCTATAGTAATAGCCGCAGCAATGATGTTGGTTTTATTTTCAGGCTCTCTTAGAACAGCCGTTTCAAGGAATTTGGAAAAGAATCTCATGCCTTTATCTTCAAAATAAGCAATTTCATTTTTTTATATCAATTAACAATATATGAGAATGGAACGTTGGAAGATCTTAAACCTTATCGGTATCATGGTTCCTTTTGCCCTTTCATCCTTCTCGGTCTTTTCTATATCTATGATAATTGAGCCGCTTTCGAGATCGCTTCACGTCCCCGTCACTTCAATATTTGCAACAATTCCAATTGATTTCATAGGTGGGGCAATCGGCGGCCTTCTATTCGGCTACATTGCTGACAAAATAGGGAGAAAGCCGATTATGATTATTTCGGTAATACTTTTCTCAGTTCCACTCTTTCTTGCTTCCATATCCACAAATCTAATAGAAATATACGTACTTTGGTTTATCATTGGGTTTGGAGTGAATGCCCAGAACGGGTCCTCTTATCCAATTGTCGTAGAAACACTTCAACGCTCCACAGGCGTTACAGGTGGTCTACTGCAGAGCCTTTATTTCTTGGGCTTTTTACTGGATTCCATTACTTTCGTTTCATTCCATTACTGGAGGACATTCTTGGTAGTATGTGGATTAATCGCCCTTGTGCCTTCCATCTCAGTCTCTCTTTTCTTAAGGGAGACAGGAAGGAAGGGAGTGGCTAGAGCAGGAATTAGTTCAATTAGGGGAAAATTAGCTATTTACACTGTTGGCTTTTCAGCTGTTGTTGCTGGGGCATTTATGTTCAGCGTACCACTGATGGGAGTGGTTCCTACATACCTCCGGGAAATTAATGCCCCTTCAGCTGAAATCGTTCCTTTCTCACTTATAGGGTTTGCTTTCTTCATTCTCGCAGGATATTTTTCAGACAAATTTGGTAGAGGGAGAGTAACCTTTATCTTCTCTCTCCTTTGCATATTATTCGGCTCCCTCCTTTTTGTGGAAAGCGAACACTATGTTTCTTTGGTCATTATCGCTTTTATGTACGCATCGTCAGGTTTCTTCTCATTCTCAGGAATATGGGTAAGTGAAAATTATCCAGTTGAGTACAGAGCAACCGCCACAAACATCGTCTTCTTTGCTGGAAGGATAATTGGGGGCTTTTCTCCTCTGATTGCTTCCCTTTTGTATTCATCATCACTCGGAAGGGGTATCGGTCTGGTTGGAGTCGTTTCAGGCGTAATAGCATTAGTAGGCGTTGCTATAATTTTTTCATTCAATTATGTAACAGAGGGGAATCATAGCACACATAAATATTAGATATGAATTAGAAAATTCCGGCATCGTAAGTCTAGCTCATTGTAATGGATACGCCTGCATTACCTGAAAGTTGAACTTGACAGCCTCTTTAAAACAATAAAGAGATTCGGAGAACTTTACCGAGGATTAAAGAAAATTTGTGGACTAGAATTGATCAATTCAAAGGTAAGAAGCTTTTCTTGTCGTTCTAACTTACTGTCATATCCGCGAACCAATTGGATGGAATCTATGAAATACTTTTCTGATAACAGGAAAATCAGCTTACCCAAATCTCCTAGTGAGTAAAATGTCAAAGGGTTTGGCTACCAGAGAATTATAACTTACTGATCGTGCTTTCAAAATCTTAAGCGATCAAATTCGCAGTTATTCCGATATTCGAGGAAATAATTGTTACAAAAAAGAACTCTGATCAGGAACGAAACTCGGAGAACTATTGTATACATGCCGCCAGGTTGAAGCAAACTTGCTAGAGATTAAAGAAAAATATGGGAAAAATAATTTTAATGAAATAGTGATCAACGAATACGTCAACTGACCTAATAGTACATTTAAAATTAAAGAGAGGCAGTAATATGAAAATTTCTGAGCTACTTGAAATAATATCAGAATTAGAGGCAAAGTACCCTGAACGGAAATTTTATTTTGACGCTGCGGAATACGCAATTGTTAGCGAGCCTAAAGATTAAAAACAGCTGAAGGAAGTTGTCAACTTATCTTTGGAATTATAAATTTGCAAACCCTCTTAAATAACCAATAATTGGAAAGTAAACTAAAAGATAAAATATACCACGGCAACGGAGAAAATTATAATCCGATAATTGGGAGAGGTTCCTTTATGAGATTTCCTGATGATACTACCAATAAAGGAAATAGTTTTGGAGGTTATTCTGGGGGTTTCAAATACTCTTTTCCTCGAACCATAACTTTTAACATTAAAGTTTGGTCATATTTCCTTGAGATTTTACGGGTTCCATTATTGATCTGACCGAAGATAGAAGGGAAGACCTCAAAAACCATTGCCTACCGTTGTGTCCCCTTTTCACCAAGACTATAAGGCTCGCCAGTGATCCACTTACTATCATAACTACTATTACTGTCATATGCGGCTTCCCGGTGGATGAACGGACACCCAGGCGGAATTGGACGATCAGGCAGTAAAATTAATCCCGACGTGCTTGCTACTAACTGATTGCATCTGCACTTCATAGGAATAAGTTATGTTTGATTCAATGAACGTTATAATAATTCTGCTAGCATTCGAAGTCTCGCCTGTCTTTTCACTGAGGAAGGATGAGTCTGTTAACGTGACAGAACAGGACATAAGAATTTATATAGAACATTGATGCAACCGATGAATGTGTTACAACGGTCCGAACGATACTCTCCGCTGCAGAGCTCCTTGACCTCAATACCTTCTCGTATAGATGCCCATGTTGAATCCATCCTCAGGGGAACGGTAAAGAAATAAGTAACTCTAGGCGCTGAGAATACTATTGAGGAAGATGTGACGATTTGTTCAACACGCTGAACGCAACGTTCTAGGTAATCCAGAAGGCAATCTGGACTCATTTTATCCTAAAGTTATTAATGAGGCTGAAGGGTATTATTCGTTTTTAGTTCTCTAGAAATATAAAAACAACCTTCAGGCGCAGACTTTTTTCATCACCTGTGGGTCACTTTTCAGCTGTCAGAGGTCATTATGATTAGCTTGGCAGCAAGAATTGTTTGTTTTGCAAACCTCAATCTTGCCGATATTTAGCGGTATCTTCGTCCTAATTACTATAAGTTCCATTTAAGCGGATTGATGCGTTAGAACAACTTCAGTAGCTGTAAAAACGCGTATTTTCTATAGTAATGAGATATTGTACATTTCAGAGGGGGAAAAATATCGATACACGTGTAATATTGGTCTTGTCACATTGTCGATCCTATGACTTATACGGTAAAAAGCTTATCCAAATTGAATTTTAAAAATGGCAAAGGACTGACATATCTACCGCGTACGGAAGAATCGTGGGGCGTACTAGCATTAACTCCTTATGCCAAGACAACCTTCCACTCTGGAATTAGCCAAAATGCCTTTTATATAAAGATAGCTAATCGCGCTAATGCGCGTGAATGCTGAGACTAAGTACTTTCATTTCTAAATCTATGACCAATGCCTCTAAACCATTTCCCCGCTCTTAATACTAAGATTCAAT
>JAVYOD010000032.1:0-12601 GCA_038734825.1 Thermoplasmatales archaeon | reverse complement strand
AATATAATTTCAGATTCATTGATGGCAAAAGGCATTAAGGGGGAACCGGTTATCGTCAGATCCCACGGAGAAATTGATGTCTCAACGCCTCTCTACATGATTGGGGAGAGAGGTATCTTTGTTAAAAAATTAAATGAACTGGTTTTGGAGGGAACGGTGGACGGGGCAGTTCATTCCGCAAAAGACATACCAACAGAAATAGATGACAACCTTGAGATCTCCTATTATTCTAAGAGGGGCGACCCGAGAGATTTTTTCGTTTCTAAGTATGATTTAGCTCAATTCGCTGGTACAGTTGGATCGTCTTCAATAAGAAGGAGAAGATTCCTCAAGCTTTTCAACAAAAAATTGCAATTTCGTGATATACGTGGCAACATAAACACGAGGATTGAGAAATGGGAAAGAAGGGAAGTAGATTCACTCGTTGTTGCAAAGGTTGCTCTTGACAGACTAGGTCTCTCTATCCCTGGGAGCCCCATCTCAACTGATATATGCCCCCCAGACCCTAATCAAGGCTTCGTGGCCGTAGTATCCCAAAAGGGAAGTACCATATCTAAAATTCTTTCTTCGATGCAGGATCCTCGAGTCAGATGGGAAGCAGAGACGGAACGGGAAATAATGAAGAAATTGGGGCTTGGGTGCGATGTTGCTGTAAGCGTATTTGCCAACTACGATTTGAAAAAAATATACTTTTCGTATGCGAATGAAGATTCTAGATTCGACTTATCCTTCGATGAGATGGTAGAAACGAAGGATATTTTGAAGATGAGGGATATAATTGGCAAATAACGTTGCATATGTAGGTACAGCGCTAGATAAGTCATTAGCTGGCGTGATCGAGATCCCTGTGCTTAGAATTTCATACAGGGATATCTCTTACCTGGGTAAGATAGAAACACCTATTGCCATTATGTCAAAGAGGGCTGTGATCTCACTTAAGATGTCCGGTGTTTCTATGGGTACATCACGAATCTACTGTATCGGAGAGGAGACTGCAAAATATCTGAATGGCTTATATTCGTTGGACTGCGTCGTTCCGGAACTCCAAAATACTGAGGGCCTCGCGGGCATTATAGTATCAAAAGAAAAGAGAATTACAATAATAGGGAGCAACAGAACATCTACCAGATTTATAACGAATCTCGAAAATAAAGGGGTTGAGGTCAGACATATCGCAGCCTACAACATTGAGGAAAATGAGGATGTCAGCTACGCAGACCTGGAGAAAGCTAATAAGATACTAGTGGGATCTTCTTATTCTTTCGAGATCTTGTACTTACGAGCAAAAAAATTCATAGCTGACAAGTTACTTTATGCTATAGGTAAACCCACCTACATCACTATGATAAACAAATCATTTACCCCTAGGGGATACTTTGAAAAACCTTCAATATACGAAATTCTAGATATTCTCCTCAATGATAGGGAAGATAAGTTTCTTTTGAAGGATATATAGGATCTCTTTAAACGTTGTGATAGCAGTAATTTCATTTCTTAATTACGTAAAGGTAAATAATGCAGTTGTACTTAGGTTTAAGGGTGTTAAAACTTGGATAAAGGAGGCCTTTTCCTGGTAAAAGTTACCTACAATGATCTTGGTTCACTTTACTTTTCCACTGTTCCGAGATTTGAGATAGAAGAGGTTTATGATTACATAAAGATGAATGAAAGAATCCAGGAAGCCATGGTTCTCTGGACTTGTAATAGGTTTGAGATTTACTTTTACCCTGGTGACAAGGAAACTGTGGAATTCATAGAAGACTATGTGAACAAAAAAGCAGGAAAGCACTCAGTTGTTCATGGGTCGGACGCAATAAGGCACCTGTTTCTTGTTGCATCAGGTTTAGATTCAATGGTGATTGGGGAGAACGAGATATTATCTCAGATAAAAGATGCATTTAGAATTTCTGAAGAAGAAGGACTCGTCGGTAAAAACTTAAACCTTGTGGTTAACAAGGCTTTGCAAGTGGGAAAGAAAGTTAGGAGTACTTCTGGCAACGGAAGACACAATAAAAGCCTAGCAAGTATTGCAATAGACGAGATGAATTTGAATGCTAACGAAAAAATACTAATAGTTGGAGCAGGACATATAGGGAAGCAGGTTTCCCACATTCTCAAAAGGAAAGGTCTAGAGTTTTCTATCACTAACAGGACAGATGAAAAAGCGAAACAAATTGCTCAGTTACTAGGGTGCACAGTTGAGGCTTTCGACAAGGAGAAATGGAAAAACTATGATGTCCTAATAATGGCCACGAAATCAGAATTTCCGATCTTAGGTCACAACGATATTCAAAACTCTCATATCAAGAAAATCCTGGATCTTGGGGTTCCTCCAAATGTAGAGGAAAACGCCTCTGATGGGGTTAAGCTCGTTAATATGAAAAATTTATCTACAAAAGTCAGGGATAAGGAGGAAGAGAAAGAAGAATTTATGAGAATGGCGCTGAAGACTGTGGAAGAGGAATTTAAGAAATTCTCAACGAGGATGATGAACAGGGAAAAGGAAGAAATCCTAAGAAAGATAATCGATTTTTCCCAAAGGGTTATTGATGAAGAGCTGAATTATATGGAGAAAAAAGTTTCATCTTATGAGGATCTATATCTAATGAAGAAAGGACTGGAGTCAACTAGAAACAAACTACTTGGCTTCGTTATAAACGGGATTAAAAGATCGAATGATGTCAGATCTTCTGAAACAGTTTCAAATATGGAGGCGATTCTCGATGAGAACTTATCCAGATATGAGGATGAGAAGGTTAAGAAAATCGGCTGAACTCAGGGAAGCATTTTCAGAGACTAGAGTTGATCTGGCGAAGATGGTAATGCCACTGTTTGTGGATGAAAACATTAGAGCTCCTGTTGAAATAGAAAATATGCCTGGAATTTATAGATATCCAATTGAGCAAGCAATTGAACGTGCTAAGGAGTATGAAGGTTTAGGTATTAAGTCGATCCTGCTATTCGGTGTACCAAAGTATAAAGATTCTGTTGGTTCCTCATCTTACGATGCGAATGGGGTTGTACAGAGGGCAATAAGAGGAATAAAGAATGAAACAGACCTCATAGTATGGGCAGATCTTTGCCTATGCGAATATACTGATCACGGGCACTGTGGCCTAATAAAGGATGGTGGGATAGATAACGACTCAACGCTGGATATTTATGCGAAGATCGCTACGAGCTACGCAAGCGCTGGGGTAGACGGTGTGGCACCCTCTGGTATGATGGATGGCCAGGTTGCAAGGATCAGAAAAGAATTAGATATTAATGGATACGTAGATACCTTAATAATGGCATACAGTTCAAAATTCGCTAGTTCTTTGTATGCCCCTTTCAGGAGTGCTGTTAACTCTGCCCCATCATTCGGAGATAGAAAAACATACCAGATGAACTTCAGGAACAGAAGGGAAGCCCTGAGGGAGATAGAGGAGGACATAGAGGAAGGCGCGGACATAGTTATGGTAAAACCTGCACTCTTCTACCTAGACCTTGTAAGGGAGGCAAGAGATAATTTTAATCTCCCAATTGCCGCATACAGCGTGAGCGCTGAATATTCTATGATAAAGAATGCAGGCGATAATGGCATAATCGACCTGAAATCTGTGGTGGATGAGTCTCTCACCGCGATATTTAGGGCAGGAGCCGACATTGTTATAAGTTATTTCACGGAATACTATGCGAGAACCTGGAAGTAGTTGCTTTGCAAGCTTAATTTTATTTAAATAGGAAGAATTTCTCGCTTACTAGTGAGAACGGTAATTTGGAACATTGATTTCAAGTGTAATCTGCTCTGTAAAGGATGCAACGCCTTTGAAGGTAATGTACTTTTTCCTAAAGATAAGATTGATGATTTTATAGATGAGATGAAATACAATAAGGTCAAAATTGTCTCTGTTACAGGGGGAGAACCTACTTTACATCCCGATCTTCCAAGAATATTAAAGACACTAAAGGAGAAGGGATTTATAACGCATATCGCAACAAATGGAACTAACAAGTATGTTCTTAGCAAGATCTACCCATATCTGGATGCTGCAACTGTTAGCCTTGATAGCCACATCCCAGAACTCCACAATGCATATCGTGGGCGGAAAATTTTTGATATAGTAGTTGAGAGCATGAAATATCTTAAACCACGTGTTAAGGTCCTCACCTCAAATATCCTCGTGACTGATTTCAATTACAACAGGATAGGCGAATATGCAAAATTTGTAAATGAGGAGATAGGAGTTCCCGCATCTATATGCTTCCCAGACAACAATTCTTACTACTACGAGAAAGTGCCGGTGGAGAATTCGCAGATAAAGGAGGCATTCGAATTTGCTTTCAAAAATTACAAGAAGTTCGAATTTGGTAATACGAGAACGTATTACAAAGAAGCTGTTGATTGGTTAGAAAAGAAAGATGTTCAGAGATGCAGGGCTGGGGAGGAGGTCTTCTATGCTGACTACAAGGGGGACGTTTATCCCTGCTTTTACAAAACTACAAAGAAGCTTAACACACACAGGAAATGGGAAAAGTATCAGAATTCCTGCAATGACTGTTTCATACAGTGCTTTAGAGAGCCTTCAATGAAGAACTTATTTGAACAGGCAGCTCTTGTAACACGGATATATCTTTATAATAAGAAGCATAATGGACATACGAACCTAAATGAGAATCGCCCTGTGCAGCGATACGTACCACCCGATAGCTGATGGAGTCTCAAAACATCTCGTGGATTTCAAGGCTGAGCTTGAAAGGAGGGGGCACAACGTAAGGGTTTATACGGTATTCTCATCAAACGATGGCGTGTTTGGACTTCCTTCATATCGTTTTCCTCTGTACAAAGAATATAGGATCGGTCTACCTGTTTACGAACTCTACAGAGACATGGAAAGGTTCGGACCGGATGTAATCCATGTTCACACACCGTTTGTGCTCGGGACCATGGGGTACAGATTTGCTCATAAGAGAGGAATTCCAACCGTGGGCACGTATCACACGGATTTCGTAAACATGGACGGGACTATTAATTTTCCATTCATTAAGAGCTTGTTAAACATTGGATTTCAGTACAATATGCATCTATATTCAAAAATGGATGTGACAGTCACGCCTTCCAAGGTTGTAGAAGAATACATCTCAAAGTTCATTGAGAGAACTGTCACCATACCAGTTGGAATAAATCTAAGCAAATTCAGGTACAATGAGGACAAGGAAAATTTCTATCTATTCTTAGGTAGATTGACGAATGACAAGGGTATTATAGAGCTCCTTAAGGTATCTTCGATCCTTAGCGACAGGAGATTCAAGGTAGCAGGTGTCGGACCTTTAAGACCTGTCGTCGAGGAATACGCAAGGAAGAACAAAAACCTTGAGTACCTCGGATATGTTTCTGAGGAAGAGAAGATAGAGCTTCTCAGTAAAGCTAAATTACTCATAGTTCCGTCAAGGGCAGAAACGTTTGGAGTTGTGTACGTTGAAGCTATGGCGTCCGGCACACCTGTAGTTGGCTCGCATGAAAGTAGGGAGATTGGAATACTCCGTAATGGATTCAACGGGTGGACTGTCGCATTCGGAAATGAAAATGAACTTGCAAAAAAGATAGCTGAAATAGAAGGTATGGATCTTAAGCCAATAATCAGAAATGCCTTTAATTCCAGTAGGGATTATTCAATAGAGAAAACCACAGATGCCTTGGAAAAACTGTATGGTGAATTAATTGAATCTAAAAGGAAAGGGTAAATACATAGGCATCGGAATATCGGTCATAACGATCTTTATATTCGCGTTTATATATGGTCCGCTAAATCTCCTCAGAACGTTTTTATCTCTTCCCCAAGGTTTCGTTGTTTTCTTTCTGGCAGCGATGTGTCTTCACATTCTCTCATTTATGTTCTGGGCCTCGAGAATTTCTATACTTTCCAGAGCAAATGGAATCAGGATTCGTTTCTCGAAAGCTCTGGATGTCGTTGTGACCTCACTATTCGCTGCGTCCCTTACGCCTGGATACGTTGGTGGAGAACCTGTCAGGGTCAAGAAACTCATAGATTACGGTGCTAATGCTGGAACATCAACAGCGATTGTCCTAGGGGAAAGGGGGCTGGATTCAATTTTCTTTACTTCCGTATTCTTCATAGTCGTAATTACAGGCCTAGAGGTTATCTCAGGGCAACTTAGACTATACGCTACCATTGGTATCATAGTACTGATTTTTTTCATAGTATTTCTTATCCTCTCCATCAGGATGCACAAAATTGCTGGACGTATCGGCGCTACAATTGAGCGACTCATATCGAAGTTGAGAACAAGGGGTAGGTTCCTTAAGATAAACGAAATGAACTTTGCCGGGGAAGTACAGTCCTACTCTTCTTCAACCCGACGGATATTTATTGGTAAACCGAAATACCTCGCTGCAGGGATATCTGTCACAGCATTGATGTGGCTTTCTGATTTTTCTGTGCCCTTAATGCTTCTGATCGGATTTGGAGTTTTTCCGTCATTCCTGTACGTGATCTTCATTCAAATTATCCTAGTTCTTATCTCCCTTATACCCCTTACCCCAGGTTCTGCCGGGCTTATGGAAGTACTAATGATTGCAACATTCTCCATATTCTTATCACATAGTCATCTGGTCGCATTTGTCATAATGTGGAGATTTATAACATTTTATTTCAATATAATACTTGGCTCATTTGCACTTCACAAGGTAGTTACAGAATAGGAAATTGAAAAAGTTATCGAATTCAATAATTGCAATTGGTATTAAAATGCAATAGGTTTTAGCTGTACAGCTAACCAATGTATACATAGAAGCTCAATGATGTCATTTTAGATAATTACAGGATAAGGGACCTTGAAATATGATACAGGGTTTGTCTTTGTTACACTCTTGATTTTCTTTATTTTACCCAAAGTTCTTGATCACCGCTTCCTATCGATAGGGAATTTGAATCTTTGGCACTTATAATAGGGTTCTTCCGTATATTAATTTTTGTTTTAAATGCAACACTCCTATTTTGGTTATATTAAACTAAACGTTTTGGCTTCAGAATCCAAGTGAGTTATAAAGCGTTTATAATTAATTATGGAATTATCATTTGAGGAAGAAAGCACATATTAAGTGATTTATTATCTAAATAAAGAACTCTAATTCATGTAGCAAAGAAGCTAAACCCTCTTACATTCTTTTCTATGTTCATAATTGAAACACTATATATCTGATCTTTTTTATTTTTAGGATTTACCTAGTGGAGCTTTATCAGTAATAATTACCAAGAAAAATGCTATCGCCAACTAGATTCGAAATATTTCATTATATTGTTTCAATTAAAATTTCTATGGTTACATTGTTTACTCAACTTATCTAAAGAATCTGCTATTTTTCAATACCTTTGGAAAACCTTCCTGGCTCACATATTAAACAACTATGGCGAATTTTTATAATTTCCCGAGCTTTTCACACTATCCTTCAATATGTTTCACTTTATTGCTGGTAAGATCCACATATCCATAATTTGAGCTCTCACATACCTTGCTAGCGCCTTAATGGTTTTTACATGGCAAGACTTTCAAAAGAATTCCCTTTTCAAACAACAAAATAAATAATAACTGATTATTAACCACTGATTTGGATTGAATGAGAGTCAGAGACTTAGGAGGTTTGCATTCCGATCCCCAAAATATTATTTGGTTATCCCGTTGATTGCCATATTGCCTTTACTAGTATACGCTCTCTCGAGGAGCATTTACGTCTCTTTGATCTATTCATTAGCTATTGTATCTACGATAACTTGGGATTACGTATCCGCAAAGATCTTCAAATTCAGGTTTCCTATGAATAGAGTTTTTTTTCTTAACGCAGTAAGTCTGTATGCTGCTACTGTTTTCTATCTAATAGTAGTAGTAATCAGGTTTCTCGGACCTACTCTTGGACTCCTCCTTTCTGTCACAACGATTCCTTTTATTAGGACAATGGTTTTTTTAACTTTTACAGGTAGGAGAGTTGCATTAACTCACGGCATAAGTATAGCTTTCCCACTGTTCTTCTCCCTTTATATTTTCATTTTATATGGGAAACTAGATATTTTCATAGCACCTATAATTATATCAAGCATAATCTATTCAATTTCCGCGCACCTTTTCGTTAAATTTTCTGTATCTAACTTCGCTCGTGAATTTAGTACTGATCCTATCCGTATATTAAACGAGATCATCAATTCGGTTACGTCAGAAATCTCATACAATGCCGTACTTAAGAAATTCTTCGAAGATATATATACAACCTTGGCTCCAAGGGAGGTTTCTGTCTTGAAGCTTAGCACCGATTCTTCCAAAGTAACTCTTGTATTTCCTTATGTTCATCCAGGTCCGTTGGGTGAGCTTGGGTCATCTAACATAACCGGAAAACTTCAGAGGTCCTATCCTGATGATAATCTCATGGTATTCCACACAACTACCACGCACGATGATAACTGTGCCGGTGATTCAGAGGTTGAAAAGATTTCAAAAGTGCTCGCACTTAATGGGGAGCAATTCGATTATTGCTACGAGCCGTACTTTGGCGACCATCTTACCTTTCTTCCTTTAGGCGAGGGTGGCATATTTTTCTTATCTCCAGATAATCCAAGATTTGACGACGTAAAGATTTCAGAGGGAAAAAAGATTGTCAAAAGAGCTAAATCCCTAGGGTTAAAGTGGGCAATTACTGTAGATCAGCATAACAATAATATGGAAAAACCAGAGGAATTAACAGATGTATCCTATCTTCTTAAGGAGGCTGACGAAGCCGTCAAGAGAAGGAAAGTTAAAAAAACATTAAAATCATCATTTTCAAGGTCCGTTCCAAAGCTAATGGATATCGGTCCAGGTGGTATTGCGTTTCTTTCGTTGATAATGGGCACAAAAAAGGTGGCAGTGATCCTTTTTGATGGAAACAATATGCAGTACGAACTCAGGAAGAGTATAGAGTCTAAGCTGACCGGATTTGATAAGATCCTTATATGTACGACAGACAACCACATTGTTAACATAAACGGTCTTAACGTTAATCCAGTAGGAGCATCTTCTAACCACGAAGAGATAGTTAATCTTGTTCTAAAGCTTGCAGAATCCTTAAATGATCCAAAGGAGACAAAAGTGGAACGAGTAAAACGAGATCTGTGGTTAAAAATAGCTGGGGAGAACCAGTGGGAAAAATTGAACAGAACGATAAAGAGATCAGCTAATAAGGCAAAAGTACTTAGTGCTCTTGCTGTCCTGCTTTCATTAGCCTTGTCGCTTGCTGTTTTCAAGATCCTCAATTAACATCGCAAGTCTAAAATTTTCAGAAAAATTAGTATTTCATAAAGACTAAATAAGCCAAGATTTTTTTATACGTACGTTACATTCCGTTAGCAGTGGCTAATTTAGTAATAGCGGAGAAATCAAATGTGGCAATGAGGATTGCTTATTCGCTATCTTCTGGGAAGGTGGAGAGGGTAAAGGTCGGGCCGATCATAGTTTTCAAATTCAAAGGTGACGGAGGAGATTACTCCGTAGTTTCTCTAAGGGGTCATATAGTAGAGCTTGACTTTCCTTCGAAGTACTCAGACTGGAGACTTGAAAGACTAGAAGAATTGGTATATGCATCTCCGGAGGAACACATAAAGATAAAGGGCATCGAGGAAGCACTGACTAGACTAACTAAGGAAGCAGGTGAGATCATTGTAGCTACAGATTACGACAGGGAGGGAGAGCTAATAGGCGTTGAAACGCTGCGCCTTATGAAGTGGGAAGGAACCACGAAAAGAGCCAGGTTTAGCGCCCTTACTAAACAGGACTTAATCGCGTCATTTAGCAATCTTACTGAAGTCGATTATAACCTAGCAAGTTCTGCTGAGACAAGGGAAATTATAGACCTTCTCTGGGGTGCCGTACTTACCCGTTTTTTCAGCATCGTCACGGGAAGACTTGGCAATGATTTCGTTTCTGTAGGGAGGGTACAAAGCCCTACTCTTACAATGCTTGTCCAGCGGGAGCTACAGATTAGAGAATTCGTTCCAGAAACTTATTATGAAATAAGCGTTAAAATAGGTGATGTAACGTTCAAGTACGATGGGAACCCGATACGCAAGAAAGAGGAGGCCGAAATGATTCTAGAGAAGCTAAAGAACTCGTCAAAGGCTGTTGTTACAAGCAGAAACGAAGTAGAAAGAAGAATTCATAGGCCGTCACCTTTCTCGACCACAGAATTCCTTAGAGAGGCTAACAAATTGGGAATCTCCGTTGACAAAGCAATGGACATAGCTGAAACGCTTTACCAACACGGGCTTGTATCATATCCTAGGACGGATAACACTGTCTATCCTAAAACACTAAGTCTTAAAAGCATTCTCGCAAATCTCGAGGATTCTTACCTAAAATCTGACATTTCTCAGCTTAAAAAGGAGAGTAAGTTGATCCCATCCAGAGGCAAGACGGAAGCAACGGATCACCCACCAATATACCCCACCGCTCCGATAAAGAAGACTGAGATGAAGGGGGACTACTTCAAGATTTACGATTTAATTGCTAGAAGATTCATATCTACCCTGGCCCAAGATGCAGAGGTTTTAGACGTGGAATACAAAGTTAAAATCGGCGATTTCAGTTTCAGCTATACCGCATCGAGGGCCGTGAACCCTGGTTGGATGCACTACTATAACTTGGTTTATTATCAAGAAAAACAGGACCCAATGCTCAATATTGGTGAGGAGAGAGATTTTTACGGACAAACCATAGAGGAGAGGAAGACGTCGCCTCCTCCAAGGTACACCCAAGGAAGTCTGATAGAAGAGATGGAGAAGAAGATGCTAGGGACTAAGAGCACGCGACACGAAATAATACAGAAACTTTATGACAGGAAGTTCATAGAAGGTAACCCAATAAGGGTTAAACCTCTCGGAATGGCAATGGGGGAGTCACTCCTACTGAACTCAATAGAAGTTGCAATGCCAAATATGACAGCACAGCTAGAGAAGGAAATGGATCTTATAGCAGGTGGCGAGAAAAAAAAGGAAGAAGTTGTTGAAGATAGCAGGAAGCTCCTGCTATCGTTGCTTCAAAACCTCATTAATAATTCCAGCAACATAAAAACCAAGTTTTATGAAACTCTGAATAAAGAAAAGGTCGTGGGAAAGTGCCCTAAATGCGGGTCTGATCTAATAATCGACTCAACTCGCAATGCAAGATTCATAAAGTGTATCGGTCCCTCTGCTGATTTCTTTCAGTTTGTACCAAAAGTTGGCAAGATAGAAATCACTGACCAGAAATGCCCTGTTTGCGGTCTCTTTCTGATTAAGGTTATAAGAAAGAATGAGCGACCTGAACTGAGATGCGTGGATAACAGCTGCCAATACAATACCCGTAGGGAAATTCTTGGAAAGTGCCCGGAGGATGGAGGAGATCTCGTGATAAGGCGGAATAGGAAGGGGCAGAAATTTATAGGATGTTCGAACTATCCCAAGTGTAAACTAACACTCCCAGTGCCATATAATGCTCAGATAGAACCGACGGGTAAATACTGTAAAGAAGATAATTTCCCGATAGCTGTATTTAATTACGGTAAAAAGCAGATTGAGCAGTGTATAAATCCGAAATGCAAAACCCGAGAAAAAAGACGCGATAAGGAATAAATTTTATGAACGTTTTTTTATCGAAAATCTATCTGAAATCTGTATAACATTATTTAACGTGTATCCTGGAACCAAAAACATATCTGTTTTCTAGTATACATTTGAACCTAAATTTTGTTTTTGTGAAACTATTCTCTCATCGTTTTTGAAGCGTTGAAAAATTTCTATTCAATAGAGAACAGGAGGAATGGGAAATTTCACGCCTAAAGAATGCCATTCTGACCATCGAAATTCTAGCTCTCTTGCCTTTTTAGAAGGACCTAATTGAACTTTTACTTGAAAAATATGCCAGCGCTTCTCGATATCAATGTTCCATTTAATTTCTCTAGCGAAACATTTAATCGCCGCCGTCAAAAATCTCTAAAAATGATTTTCATCCTTTTTCCTTTTTTAATGCAAAGTACAAGCGATAAAGCATTTAGTTGTTGTTTGCCTCCCTTCAGCTAAGAATTTCGGAGGTTCAAGCTTCTAATGTCTTTCTAATACACTTAGGAGAATTGTAATCTTCTTCATTATGCGCTCATTATTTTCACGTCTCTGAGATTTTTAAAGTAAGAATTGAGTTACGCCCTGCCAGGAAGCAGTTAATAAAGCAGTTATAATATCTGTACCTCAAAGGCCTTTCTAAACTTGAAGGAGGAGTCTAACGTGGATATAACCTTACCTAATAATTATAAGTTAGAACTTTAACATTACTTCGGGATATCTAATTGCGGATTTATATCATCTTCACTTAATTGTTTTGCATCCCCGTACATTTTCTTCTTGGGAGACAGGACCGTTACATTTCATGAATGTTTTTATTCATCTATATTGTAGTTATCATTTAGAACTTACAACTCGAACGAACAATCCTAAAAATTAGATTACAAGGCTTCACATATGATTTCCTCATACGTCATCCACGGAGCAGACTGTTCTTTTCAGAGTTAAGGTTTACATATTTTTTTAAAGAGGTTTAAGCA
>JAVYOD010000031.1:0-12662 GCA_038734825.1 Thermoplasmatales archaeon | reverse complement strand
AACGATTGTACAAAATGAATTTAGCAACTAGAAAAGAAGCGAGAATATATAAAAGGCTAGAGTATAGGAAATGGGCAAAATATAAAAAGTATGGTATGAGATGGATAGAAACAGAATGCATATTTTCAGCAGTGAAAAAGAAATATGGAGAAAATACAGTTTCATGATCAAAGTAAAATCTGATTGCAAAAGGATACTAAAGATTTTAGGCATACGGTACAATAAAATGATATGCTGAATCAAAAGGAAGCGTTATTTAAATGAAAATTTAATGTTTTTTGAGTGAATTAAAGAGTATATGGTTGTAATATAGATAAAAAATTATCAATAATCGATTTATTAAACACAGCATATCCACCCTTTATCATATTACTTAGGACATTATTTTCCTAATTCCATGGAAATGAAGACAAATAAAGCTCCAAATTAAATAACTGAAATCAATGTACATTTCATGACTCGAAGATGTGAGTTAGGATTTGATATCAGATTATTGAAAAAGTTAGCTTTTGATGCATCACAATCAAATCTAATGAGAGGTAAAAAAATAGAATTGTTTTCCTCTTCTGCGATCAACAAGAGGAAAAGATCTCTTTTAAACCGTTGCACAATTGCTGGTCTAAAGGCTCACTTAGTCCCAGAACAATGTGAACTTGATTACCCTGCCGTGATACTTGTAAGAGCAAAATACGGTTCAAACTACATAGAGAATTTAGGCGATAAACTAAAAAAATTTCCAGGGATTTTGAGTGGTTACAATATCAGTGAGAACATAAATTTTCTTCGTTTTTGGAGTTTACAAGAATAGGATGGAATACCTAAAAGTGTTAGACATCCTGACTGGAATCAGGAAAATAAAAAGAACTGATATAAGACAAATTCACAAAATTATAAAAGATTTTGATTACTCCAAAGTGTTAGTGCCCTTAGAGTATCTGATAATCCAATCTTAGTTTAGAAACTCTTGACTATGAAAAAGTTATGTAAAGATAAAGAATAAAACTGTGTAACTTTAAGTTGTTAAAAGCCAAAATAGAGTCTGATAGACAAAATTCAAGAACATAACGATGATTCGGCTCACGTTGCAACAATTACAATTAATATTTTTCTAGGGTAGCATGGCTAATAACGCCAAAAGTTACCCTTAAAATAGTTAAATTATCAGCGGTATCATTGAAATAGGTCTCTAGAGGAAGAATTTGCTGTTAAACCTTTAATTTGAAATTTCGCGTGCGTTCCTTTTATGGATGTGAGACTTGGAGTCAAGAAAAGAAACTATTTTCACAGCACAATGCTCCGGGGACCGAATTTGACAGATGACATTTATAAGAAAGAATTATATAAAAATTATTTTTTGTTGTCTCTTTAATTCCCAGTCATTACTGGAGCCAGTAGTTTTGTTTCAATTTGGGGAGTAAATTTTTAAATTTCCGAATGGTATTTAATTGTACAATTCAAAGAAAATTAATGTGCCATAGATCAGAAAATCTGCTAAATTGAACCTTTCTAGATTAAAAAAATTTGCCCAGAAATAGAATGTGTTCGAATATAATAGCGATAGCTGGGCATTAGAAGTTAGGATTGAAGAGGAATTTTAATATCCTTTTCCAAATCACGGAACACATGTACATTCCTTATTCGCTAGTGTATCAACAAAAAAAAATATATACAATGAACAAATCACGGAAGACATGTACACTCCTCACTGGTTCAGGGTGGATAGATTGGATGTTCTTCAGGATACAATTAATAAGATAAGCTTTGGAACCCTTATCACTTGTGGTTCTGTTGGAATAATGGCTTCCCATGTGCCTATGCTTATTGATCCCTCCAGAGGAAATCTAGGAGTATTATTCGGTCATTTAGCCAGAGAAAATCCTCAATGGAAAGAAACAATTCCGGGAAGCGAGGGATTGGCAACTTTTATTGGGCCAAACGCATATATCACCCCAAATTGGTACTTTACTAAGAAAGAAACAGGCAAGGTAGTTCCTACTTGGAACTACATAAGTGTTCAGGTTAGGGGAACTATGACTTTCATCGTGGATCACGACAAGCTTCTTGACATTGTCACGAAGTTAACAAACCATCATGAACAATCTTCAGTAATTCCATGGAAAGTTAACGATGCACCACCAGACTATATTGATGAAGAATTGAGGTCAATTGTGGGATTTGAAATGAAGGTCTCGAAGATTGAAGGAATGAGAAAGCTTAGTCAAAATAGAAACAAAAAAGACGTTGAAGGCGTAATAATTGGCCTGACCAAGCGTGGCAAATTATTAGATAAGCTTGTCGCAGAGGAAATGGAGCATCAGGAACCAAAAGAATAAAGTTTTAAGTACGCCCATAATGGTACGATGAGATCTTGAAGGAGTTGATTTTATATACTAGAACTTAAAGACTGAATCTCTTTCTTCAGGTTTCATATTCGCAGTAGAATTTGCACCAGTTCCATTCATAAAACTGACCTCTCTTTCTGACATCAAGGATAACGTGTTCCCAATTATTTCTGATGACAAGAAACCAGAAACGTATGGAGTGTTTGTAGGCAGCATTGACATTGTTTATTAGGATGTTTCTCAACCAAATCAGGTACAGATTTTTACAAAGAACATAGACTTCTTTGGTGCACAGAGGGGGGATCTGATGCTGAAGACATTTTCTCTAAGAAATGATTTCTCAATAGATAAAGAGATTGAAAAGATTAAGGATAATTTCTCTGTCAGTTAAGTAAAGGATATTTCAAGGTTCCATAGGGGCACTACGCAATTTCTGTCTCCTCTAATTGACCCAGACGGTCTTTAAATTCGTAAATTCTCTGTTGCCGTACTTCGAGAACTCTCTTCCAATTCCACTCTTCTTAACGCCTCCAAACTGCAGTCTCAAGTCGGAGAAGACAATGCTATTTATGAAAACCATCCCAGCCTTTATGTCTCCTACAAGTTTTATTGTCTGCATCTTTTCATCCCAAATCGATGTCTCGAACCTATAAGATGTCTCATTTGCTATTTTTATGGCTTCCCTATTAGTCTTGAACTTGCGGGGGATCCCCGCAGGTCCGAATATCTCTTCTTGGTAATCTTCGTTGAGTTCGGCAAGAACGGGCGAATTATGTTTCCTTTGCTTTCTCCGAGAAACTTGATTCAAGATCCTTGATCTGCAATTCTACAGTGTTCTTTTGTTCTTCTAATGAAAGAGGGCCAAAATATGTTTCCTTTCTCATCGGCCTTCCTGTTACTACCTTGGAAAACTCCTCCTGTACAATTTCTTTGAATACATCGTAAATCCCTTCTTGAACCAAGAATCTCTTTGATCCTATGCAACTTTGTTCATTGTTCTGCAATCTCCCAATGGTTGCCACCTTTGCTGCTGCATTTAAGTTAGCAGAGTCAAAAACGATGAATAGATCTCACCCACCTAGTTCCATCACTACCTTCTTCAATTCTTTCCTTGTCTCTGCAGCAATACCTTTTCCAATAGAAGTGGATACAGTGAAAACCACCCACGTCAACATGCTTTATGAGGGAAGTAGCTGTTTTCCCGTATACCACAAAACTCCTGAATATTGGTGAATCAATGATTT
The DNA here is from genome assembly GCA_038734825.1 of Thermoplasmatales archaeon. GTDB lineage: Archaea > Thermoplasmatota > Thermoplasmata > Thermoplasmatales. Next base: position 9,076 of record JAVYOD010000031.1, on the reverse strand, counting down.
CCTGCAGTTTCAACGACCAACCTGTCACTATGCTTGAGTGTTTCAAGACGACACTGTTACCTGCCATCAAAGCTGGAAAAACGGTTCTCGCAGCCTGCCATACCGGGATGTTACAAGGTTTGATATACATTATTGTCCCAAGTGGATCGAATCTCACATAACTTCTCGAATCCTCCGTTTGATCTCTTCCTCAGAATATATGGTATTTGCATCTTCTATCAGGCAATCAAGCGGCTTTATACTCTTCTTGACCTCATATACGTTCTGCGAGATCGGTTTTTCCATTTCTTTAGTCATTATCGCTGCAAGTTCACCTGTCTTCTTTTTGAAGTTTGGCCTTATAACACGTTTGAAAAAATCTACCCTCTCTTCCACGCTCCTCTTCCATTTCTTATGGGCCACTCTACCCTGTTTTATTTTGTTAAGAACCACTTCCTTGGTATCTGCTTCATAAAATTTCAGTATTTCTCCAGTATATGGATTCCTTGTAATTATATTCATATTTCATCTTCTGTTTCCTTTATTTCACTTTCGAATATTGACATCCCTCTCTTCAATAAGTCATCTTCAATTGTAAGGAGGGCCATGAATCTCATCACATTTCCAAAGTGTCCGCAGGTATGCATTAACATCCTTTTCTTGAACATGTTCTGTCTGATTTTTCCCGCAAGCTAAGTTCCACGTGTCTTGCTTTGTCTGTCTACAACTATCTCGCTGGCAATCATGTACCCTTTCCCCTGACATCTACAATTATTTTAGATCCATCCCAAATTTCCCGGAATCTACCAGCAATTCTTTGCATTTTGATCTGACCCTTTCGGGGACTTTTCATCCCTAACCACTTCGAAAACAGCTGCACCTACAGCCATTCCTAGAGAGTTTCCCCTATATGTTCCAAGATGGAATGGCTTTGGAAGCTGATCGAAATCACTTCTGTATGCTATCGACGAAATAGATATACCGACTCCAATGCTTTTTGATATGCACATTATGTCTGGGGTCCCCCCAGATATTCACTGGCCCACATTTTTCTTGTTCTTCCAATTCCAATTTACGCTTCGTCCAATATAAGTGGAATAGAGTAATTGTCACAAGTCTCGCTGAGCATGGGCATGAAATCCTCCGGAAGGACTATGTAGCCTCCCTCTTGAATTTGTTCTATTTATAGTCCCCAACTGAAGGAACTCCTGAGTAAGGGAGCGTTTATCATTTCTTTGATTTTAGAAATAACCTCTTCTGAAATATCCTCTTTTCCAATTTTGCTATCAAATCTGTAAGGGTAAGGAAATGGGACGTAAACGTAGTTCTGTGTTGCATATCCTGCGTAATCCCTGTAGTGGTAGTTTAAGGTAGCTCCCACTATGCCTCCAGCTATTCCATGATATGAACCGCTGAATGCTATTATTTTAGGTTTCTTTGAATTGTACCTTGTAAGTGAGACAGCTGCTTCACAGGCATCAGCACCGGTGACCGTCATAAGCACCTTTGAATGATCTTTCATTTTGCTTAGAAGGACGGAATTCAGGGTCTTCAGATATCTGATTCTAGCCTCTATCGGAACTTCTGTAATATGTGTTATCTTCTCAAGCTGGCTACGTAGAGCCTCCATAACGACTGGATGCCCCTCTCCAAGATTCATAACTGAGAATCCTCCAAACCAGTCTATGAACACATTACCATCCATGTCAACTGTCGTTGACCACTTTCCATAGTCGACTGAGAAGTTAAAAAAGGTAATGTAAGATCTGCTTGAGGTCTCCAACTTATCTTGAACTTCCAGAAGTTTCTTAGATATGGTCTCCGGCACAAGATCTTTATCTGGGAAGCATTCTCAATACTTAGTCTACTTTGAGTCTGGTTTGTCATATATACTTACCAGATTTATGCTACTCGTGCATATTAAATGTGTGTGAGTTTCTCTAAAGACGACAGGTTAAGAAAATTATTTTTCAAAAAGGGCGATTTGATGTTTGTTACTTCTCTTTTATTCCTTAATTATCACCTTAAGAGACTCCGGAAGTCTTCTTTTGCTGTGTTAAGAGCCATGATCGTCTCACTCATATTGAGCAACGTGGTGCATAGTTTGGCGAAGAAGATATACGTGAAGACAGCTAAATCACTTAACAACGGCAACTTCCAGAAGATTGTCTTATTGAAAGATATCAGACAGTACATATAACAAGGATGGGAATTTGTCCAGTTAATAAATTCAAGGGAAGCTATAGTGAAAATACTCAAATAACATCCAAAACCTTATTGTTTCCCTTTGGGGATACCTTTTGGGTATTTCCTCACGGTCGGGCTAAATCTCTTTTACTATTTTATCTATTGGAATTTTCATACTGTGTTTAATGAATAGCATTCTGTCTGTTGATTGCTGTTTCTGTGAATTAAAATGGATTTCTGGCTATTTGTTACACATTTAATGAAACAGTGAAGTGTTTCTTTCCGTACTCCCTCATCTCATCATATATCCAGAACCTCTGGTAACCTTCTGCCAGGAGTTCCTCCTCTGATCTTGAAACTGTGTTCTCCCCGAACTTTCTCTTGACAGCTGAAAATATGCCTTCCGTACCGGGCCACCTCATTCCATGGTTGTTCAATGATGACCACCACTCGTACCCCAGATTTTTGTATTCCTTGAGTATCCTACTACGGTACTTGCTCCCATTGTAATAATCTGTGGACGCGTTCTTCCTTATCTTAACCACTGGCTTGATGTGCAGTAAATGGAGCTTGTTAAATATGGATGACTGATCGATAGCTCCATCTCCGTAGAATTTCCTTATCTTGATATCTTTCTGTGATATGTACGATATCTGTTCCATCGCAATTAAAGCTTCCGTGGGCTCTTTACCCTCTAGTGGACTTCCACACACAAGAGCTTCTTTCTTTTTGCGTCAGTCGTAATGACAACAACGAGATGCTTTTTCCTTCTTGCATCCTTATCTCCATACTTGAGAATCCTGTACTTCCCTGCGTTTGAAGTCTTAAGACCTGAACCATCTGTTGCTATTTCCGAATCATTGAACTGAGGAAGGATTATTTCAGGCATTGACGAATGTATCCTGTTTCATATAGTTGAGAAATTTGGATACCTGGAGATTAGGTCCATGTGGAATAGCTTCCTCATTATACCCTCAAGACTTCTGTAATCCAACAACTGCTTCCAGATTATGAACCACCTCATGAGAGAATGAGGGAACTTGACCGGTTTTATATTTGCGAAAAGGTCTAGTTTAAATCTTAATCCCATGTTAATGTCTAGTGATGCTTCCGCGCCACTATTGTTCCTAATAAAAGGACCCCCCTCATCGAAGCTTTGAGAATCGCGTGGAATCTCCTAACTTTATTCACTACTTTCTCCAGCGTTCACTTACCTTCTTTAACTATTCTTGCGTCAATATCGTATATCTTTGGATAAATAATTAGTCCATAGTTGTCTTTCAAAACTGAAATTATTTCAGTTTCACTCTTTACGAATTTAGGCCCAATGCTATTCCCTTCAAGAACCATTAATTCCATAATGTTACATCATTATTTATCTAATTTATCTTTCTCCTCCTTAATATCGTGGTAATCGATTCGCTATGGAGAATTTCTAATAACCTCGACATATGACCATATATAGTAACAATAATGTTTATTCGTGAAATGGCTATGATTCCTCATGGCCAACCTTCTTGATAAGTCTATAAAGGAGAAGTACAGGCAGTATTTCATAAACGATCCACTGAAGTTCATAAAGGATGTAATAAAATGGAATTCCTTCCCTCTCTATTGAAGGACTTATACCACAACTATACTGAAGATGGAGGAAGACCCAACATCTCTGTGATAACCATAGTCAAGATACTATTCCTCCAATCATTGTACAATTTATCAGACCAGCGGGCAGAAAAGGGGATTCATGACGTATCTCATTCATAAATTTCCTAGACTATCCTGATGCACTTCCAGACTCAAAGACAATATGGTTCTCCCGTGAGAGGCTGTCATGACGGGAAAGAACATCTTATGAAAGGAACTGCAGAGACAACTCGATTCAAAGGGTATTAAAATAAGAAAGGGTACTGCTCATAATACAACTTTCATCACTTCTGATCCTGGTCATGAGAAGCACCAAGAGACTTGAAAATTAAGACAGACAATGATGTCAAAGAACAAAACGTTCACAAATCAGAACAACAAGACGTATTTTGGATACAAAATGCATATCTTGACTGACTTTAATCCTATCCCCCTCATGAGATCGTATGCAGTGACCACAGCAAGCACCGATGAATCTAGGATAGATATTTCAAAACAGGGTATTCCAGTCTACAAGGATAAGAGTTACTTCGGAACAAAGCCTAAGGGATACGATGCAACCATGATCAAGCCCATAGGCAGTTTTAAACTCAGTTACGGGACTGTGACGAGGAATAAGAGAATATCGAGGAAGAGAGCTTTGGTTGAATATTCATTTGCAATAATGAAGTGAGTATTCCACTTCTTCCACACCCTGGTAACACTATCAAGAAAGGTAAGAGTGAAGTTCATGTTTTCTTGCTTCTCTTACAATCTGTTAGCACTGAATATTATGAAGGTATAGCTACAGCTATCCCAATTATCAGAAAAATAAGAGGAGAAAGGGAGTAAGACGATCACTCAGGAGTGATGTCGTCAATATTTTCACAGTTTTAGCGCCTTATCATAAGTAGTTCATCAAATTGAGAAAGTTATTCGGAATCCTCCCCTTCCAGTCGGTATAGTTCATTTTCTCACTTGCTGTTCGTCAAGTCTTACTTCAGCGATGGAGTAATAGAGCTCAGATGGTGGTATATATAGTTTTCTTATGCAATCGATAGCAATGCTTAAAACTGTTTTTGATAAGGGATGAAGTCCAGCAAGTCATCGGAATTTAAAATACCCTGCTCTTTTACTTGTGAATGGGGAATCCGTTTTCTCCCAATGACTCTATTCAAGAACTCGAACGACCAACAAGGGGTAAGGCCTCCAGGACTCAAGATGAAGAAGATACAGCACCCTGTCGCAATAAAAAATTTAGTATAGGGTTCGCAGGGTTCACAGGGTAGATAGTTATTTTAAACTACCGCTGAAATGCAAACATCTATCTTGCATCTCAAGCAACATGGCGAATACCCTTGAATTCTTCATTCATGTGATTACTAAGATTGTTTATGAAATCAAGGCTCAAGTAAACTTGTAGCAATCCTCTCACTTATGTTATCAAGAATAATAGAGAAGAAATCTGGTATGACTGTAGAAAGGATAACGATGTACCTTGATCATCTGAGCCTAGTGCCCATCCAACTGGAAGATAGACTGTTATACGTTATATCTGTTGAGAGGAATGCGAGAGACACTCTGAAGATTTTAAGATTGCCTTATCCTAAGATATTGGAATATGTACATACATAAATCATAACGATTCATTGGAGAAGCTGTACTGTCAAGAGTATAGCTTAAATATTGTATATATAGGGGTGTGGAACTTAAGTATAATTGGTAGAATTTTCGACCATTACGTTTTATTCAAAACATGTACTTTTTCCACTTTCAGTGACAGGAGGTATTTAAGCTCCCATTAGAAATCCTGTAAAAATGCTAACGTTTTAGTGGGATAACATATCCACTTCTGTTTATATCAGTATTCCTTCTTACTTATATTATTAATCTTATAATGTTCTAGTTCTATGAGGAAGCACTTCACTAAAGGGATGATAGTACTTATCGGGTAACATTTGTTATACCACGTAAAATTATCTAAATCTTTCATCCTTAACCAAAAATTAAATTGGAAATACCTCCATCAAGCTGTCTATAAAACAGAACCAAATAGTGCTTTTGGAAAACTCTCGTCAATTTATGCATTATGGATGTGGTGAAAACTCTTAAAGTGCCGGACCTGGAGAATTGATCATAAATTCTAGCTTTCAGACTTCCTCAGCGCTGCGGATTTAGCATGACCTGCCAAGCCCTCAATGGTACTTTGTTTAAAAGCTCGTTCAGAAAGGTATCTCAAAGAATTCGTGCCAAGTACTTTCTGGTATGTCAATATTTTAAGGAATGACCCGACGCTAAGGCCACCAGTATATCTAGCAGCCCCACTAGTAGGAAGGGTATGGTTAGTTCCGATTAATTTATCTGAAAATACAACAGGGGTCATCTCATTTAGGAACAGAGAACCGTAATTTCTAAGTTTTTGAAAAGCAATTTTTTCAGATTCCTTAGATAAATGAAGTTCTAAATGTTCTGGGGCATAGGAATTTGCATATTCTATGGCATCATCCAACGAGTCACTCAATACAATGCATCCCTTCTGTTTCCACGAAACTTTAAGAATTTCTCTAGTGGACAATGAATTAATAAAATCATCCATTTTTTTATCTACATACAAAGCGAGTTTCTCAGAAGTGGTAACAAGGCAACTCCTAGCTGCAACATCGTGTTCCGCTTGGGCTAGAAGATCATAAACCACCTTAATAGGGTCTGCTGTTTCATCGGCAATAATAAGAACTTCACTTGGACCAGCAAGGAGATCGATGCCTACTGCTCCGAATACTTGTCTCTTTGCCTCATTTACATACTTATTGCCTGGGCCGATAATCTTGTCAACCTTTCTAACCGTTTCAGTGCCGTAAGCCATAGCAGCTATTGCCTGTGCTCCTCCTGCTTTTAAAATTTCATTAGCACCCGATTTCACTATGCCATAAATTACGCTTGGATCTGGTCTATTTCTACCAGGTGGGGTTGCGGCAATGATTCTTTTAACACCAGCTACCTTTGCGGGAACTATTACCATTGGTGCAGAGGAGAGTAATGGAAATCTCCCTCCTGGGACATATACTCCAACCGACTCTAGAGGGACTATTCTTTGGCCCAAGATGGTCTCACCGCCGTCAACTTCCATTTCCATATCTTTATACATTGAAAGTTGAAATTCGGCAAATTTTCTGATTCGGGAAATATTTGTATCTATCAGTTCCTTAACCTCATTTGGAACCAAATCAATAATCGAAGCAATCTCTTCCCTAGTAAATAAAACGTTATCTAATTCTACTTTATCGAATAAACTGGTATACTCTTTGATGGCACTATCCCCGTCGCTTCGCACTTTTGATACAATCTCAGATACTAGTTTAATTAACTCCTGCTCTTCTTCTTTTGTCTCTCGAATCTCCTCTTTTATCACATGGTTAACCATTTATTTTCAACCTCTTCAGTCAAGCGTCTCGACCTCTTTCCCGATTTTTTCCACATCCTTTTTCTCCCTATTCTTTGTCGATAGGAAAACAAGAACTATTCCAGTAAGTATTATCAGAATTACCCAATAGGATGATATGTTTAGAGGATAAGGAGGTAATGGAATGAACACTCCATATAGAGCGAAAGCATATACAAAAGTGGAAGCTAGAGGAAATAAAGCAAATGGAAGAATTTCCTTCAGCTTCATTTTGAGAGTCCTCCTGCCCCATACAGGCAACGAAAAATTCGCGATGATGTGAACCACATACAATGAAGCGCCATTCATCGTTGTTATGACTGCTGCCCCGGTAAATGGCCCCCAAATAAGCCCAGCTACCAGAGCAATTATGAAAACAATGATCATCTCAATAATAATAACCTTGAAAGGCGCACCTGTCTTAACTCCAGTCACAGCTAAGCTCTTTGGAAATACTATAGAATCTCGTGCCATAGCAAATCCACTTCTACTTAAGGCATTTCCCTCAGCTATTCCATTCGAAATAAAGCTATTCAAAGTAAGAAGAACGAAAATTCCCTGGGCTACCGGCCCGGCATATTTCTCGACGATTACAAAACCTGGATTTGAGGTTGTGGAAAAGGACTTCATATTATTTATTCCCCACCCAACGGTAAAAGCATAAGAGCTCATTATGTATGTAACTGCAGACATCGCTACTGCAATAAATATCGCCTTTGGAACATTCTTCTTAGGCTGTTGCATTTCTTCCGAGAGCGTTATAACAGAACCAACTCCTACGTAACCAAGTATTGCATAAACAGTTGCAAGTCCAAGTATGCTAAAACTGTTTCCTGCAGGTGTGAAAGGTATCACTGAGTTTGATGGACCAACCTTAATTATAATGACTATTGATATAATTATCAAGAATATTACTTCAAGTAAACCTCCTATCATTGTATAATATAAAGAGGGTTTCAGGCCACTGAGTAACAGAACTGTAATAATTAAAAAGGGAATCATCATCAATGGTATCCATCCCAGAGGATTAGTCGACAAAGTTGGTATTATTGGCCAAAGTACCCCTGCAAAGAATAGCATTGAAAATCCACTAACTGCTCCAAGCAAATTGAAAAAGTAAAGCCAAGATACGAAAATTCCAGCTCTGGAACCAAATCCTGATGACACATAGGCATAATAACCTCCAGCATGTGAAATTCTCTTTGAAAATGAGTAATTCATATACATTGCTGATAGAACCCCGATAACTGCTATTATAAATGTCAATGGAAGTGCTGCACCAGCAATACCCGCTTCAACTACATAAAATGAAGCTGCAGTTGCGGCTGGCGCAACAAAAGAAAGACTTTGAAAAACTCCAAGCCAAAGACCTCCAACGTTCTTCTTGAGATGATAACTAATTTCGTTGGACATAGTTAACATATATCATTCAAGCCATATTTAAATTTTTTTATCTATCCTGCTGTGTTTAATAAATCTGACTAATGTCTTAATATTGTCATATATATTTATATGGTTTATATTATTATCATTTTTTATGTGTAAATTTAAAAATAAGAGATGAGGAAAACATCATAATAAGAAGAGAATTTGGCCAAAATACAACAACTAATTAATAATTAGAAGTAAATTTTATCTTGATCTAGAATTTTCAGAGCATTGGGATGATGAGCTTAGAGAAATGAACAAAGGGAAAAGAGTATATTGAAATTTCCAGATAGTTTTATTAAGTGGATGGCGGTGTGGCATCAGCTAGTTGATTATCGTGGACTGGAAGGAATCGGAAGAATGCTTGCAAAATACAAGCTCATACCTTATTTTGGAGATTATACCACATTATGGAATAGA
>JAVYOD010000030.1:0-13107 GCA_038734825.1 Thermoplasmatales archaeon | reverse complement strand
TCAGTAAAGGATCTGGAGTGGCGCACGAAGAATTTAAAAAAAGGGGAACCTGAGGTTGAAAATCTGAATAAATCGTATATACAGACTAAGAAAAAGATAGAAGAGCTCCGGGAAGAAGAGGAAAGGCTGACATCTGAGATCGAAAAAGTTGAGGGAGAACTAGGAAAAATGCAAGGGGTAAAGCTTTCTGGAATCTGGGACAGCATAAATTTCATTTCGTCTGAAGCCTCAAAAGGTAACCTTGACGGAATCAAGGGAACCGTGGATTCTCTTATTAGCTATGATCCTGAGTTTGACAAGGCCGTAAGAGCAGCTGGTGGGAACAGGTTATACAGTATAGTTGTGAGCGATGATGAGGATGCCCAAATTGCAATAGAACTGCTAAAAAAGAATGGAAAAGGGAGATTGACATTCTTGCCATTAAATAAGATTATACCTGTGAGACCCCGGGGGAAGGCAGTGATGCTTTCACAGGATGGGAGTACAATGGGCTTCCTTGCAGACAAAATAAGATCAGACCCAGCGCTGAGAGATGTAATTAGCTACGTGTTTTCAGATACACTGGTTGTAAAGGATCTGACTGTTGCAAGGAGCGTAATGGGTGGAGTAAGATTGGTTACTCTTGACGGGGACATTATAGATCCGAGCAATGCAATGACCGGAGGTCTCCTTCCTAAGAGGGAAATAAGCAAAGATATAGAAGGTCTTTCGTCGAAGCTAACGTCCTTGAAAGAGAAGAGGAAGGAGGTTAGGGAAGAGATAGCTAAGTTAGACAGAGAACTCCGTGGTATTGCAGAAGAGCTTAACAGAATAAATGTGCGGGCTGGAAAGAACCAGGGAGAGTTAGAGCAAATACTTGCTAGGAAAAAAGAGATGGAAGATGAAATCACTAAGAAAAAAATTTTCCTGGATGAAAGGAAAAAAATTCTTCGCACAAACCAAGGTGAACTTGAAAGGGCAAAAGCAAACTTAGCCGAGATGGAATCCGAGGTAAGGAAGATATCTGAGGAAATAAACAAAAACGAACTCGAGAAAGAAAAAACTTTAGACAAGAAGACAAGGGATGAAATTAGGACCTTAAAGGCTAAACTTGAAGAAGTTAAACGCAAGCTTGAGGAAGATAAAGCTAGGCTTTCAGATCTTAGGACCAATGCGAGCGTTCTCAAAAATAACATTGAGTCTGTTCAAGAAAATATCGAGAAGAAACAGGAATCTCTGTCTGATGCCAAAGGAAAGTTAGAGGAGGAAATATCACTGATGGATAGAACGAAAGTGGAGATCGATGCTATATTCTCTATATACAAATCAAAGGAAGAGAAATTGAAAGAAAGAGGAGCCGAGATAGAGAAGCTCACAGCCGAAAAGTACAGGATCAACTCAGGGCTGGAATCTAAGGGTGCAATAAAGAAGGCAAAATCAGACTTCTTAATATCACTGCAGACCAAGATGGAAGACGCGTTCTCCAGGATTGAGGAGATATCTAAAGAAATTGAAAAGAAGAATGTTGATAGTACAGATGATCAACGTACCTACGATGAGATAAAGAAGGAAATTTCAACACTTGAAGCAGAGCTAAAGGAGATGGAGCCTGTTAACCTTAAGAGCATTTCAGACTACGAAACCGAGAACGCGAGACTTGAGGAACTAACTTCCAAAAAATCAAAGCTAGAGGCTGAAATGAAAAACTTAGCAGATCTGGAGGGAAAACTTGAAGAGCAGAAGAAGATCGTATTTCTGAAGGTTTTCGAAGCAGTGAACAGGAACTTTACCCAGGTATATAAAGAGCTAACGAACGGCAACGAAGGTTACCTTGAACTGGAGAATGTAACAAATCCTTTCCAGGGTGGACTGATCATAAAAGCCGCGTCAAGGGCAAAGAAAGCTGACAATCTAGCATCACTCAGCGGTGGTGAGAAAAGCATTGCTGCACTCTCCTTCATTTTAGCGATCCAGAACTACGAACCTTCCCCAATTTACTTCATGGATGAGGTAGATATGTTCCTCGATGGAGTAAACGCGGAAAATGTAGGCAGCCTATTCAGAAAGAACTCCGAGAATGCCCAGATAATAGCAGTTACGCTAAGAAAGGCAACTATGAAGTATGCTCATCATATAATAGGCGTAACATTGCAGGACAAAAACAGCACTGTAATCGTTAAAGATATGGAGGGAGGGGTCGCAGAGACATGACAGACTTAATAGCGCAAATCGTGGACAGTGACCGGGATCAGGCAGTAATTGAGAAAATAATTGAAAGTGAAGCCTCCTCAGACTTGGAAAAGAGAAAATCTGAACTCATACTAAAGGTATTTGAGGTTGTAGATAAATTCAACCTTGATCCCTGGAATATAGACCTTGAAAAATTTACGTCCATATTCATAAATGAGATAAACAAGGATTTCAGAGATCTGCCCGTAGCAGGGAAAATAGTGTATATGGCCTGGGTAAACATTAGAAGCAAGAGCGATCTCCTCATACCCCGCTCTGAGGTTCTTGATGATTTTGTTGAAGAACCTGAGTTCCAGGTTGATCAGGTACCGGAGCAGGAGAACTTCTCTATCGATTATCTTCCCTTTGAAAAGAAAACAGTCACAGTAGATGATATAGTAAACGCAATAAAGAATACACCTTTAAACCTCATTAAAAACTCTGTAAGGAAAGTTAAGAAAATTATATTTGAGGAAACTGCCCATCCAGAAGATCTCCATAGCATAATATCGGAAATATGGAAGAGGATGATAGCAAGAAAAGAGGATCATTTTACCATGGAATCTCTGGTTCAGGGAGGTCGTGATGATTTCATAGATGTCTTCCAATCCTCCCTGTTTCTTGCATACTATGGCAGGGTGTATTTAAATCAGGAGATACCTTATGGCGACGTGTGGATAAGTATAACTTCAAGGGATAGCAGCACAGTACCCATCCCCGAGATAAAACCAGGTCAAGATGAATTCATGATCTAGTTGGAAATATTGAAATACTGTCCTACTATCCTTGACCGGAGATGGGATCCTCCTGAGCTCCGAAAGAGCCGAACACCCTACGGGGATGATGATTCCTAGTAAAAGGTGTGATTATGGACGATGTAGAGGAAAAAAGGCTGGAGCAAGAGATCCGCATTCTGGAAGAAAAGATAGGAACGGCGATGAGCGATAGACTCATTTTACGGAAAAAGCTGGAGGAATTTGAAAAATGTCAGGCTCTGGGCAAGGAAGGATAATCGCGCTAGAGGGAAGGCTGGCTTCCCTCAGGTTCAAGTACTATGAGATTCTTACAGAGAACAGAACAATTGCCATAGCCCTTGCAGGTTATAGGGGGCAGTATCCGCAGAAGTTCGATAAAGAAATCTCTGAAAAAATAGACAAATATATATTCCTCAAGTTTTGAATTCAATCTTTCGCGATTACCTTTTCCATGGTGAAGGCGTCAGTACCGTCGTTGTAATAGGATGGCAGAAGACCGCTAATGGAATAGCCGTGCGTCCTGTAAAAAGCAATTGCCTCATTGTTGTCCGTTCTTACTTCTAAACTTATTTTCCTGACCTTCACCTTTATTGCCTCCTGTTCAAATAGAGATATCAGTGCAGAACCTATGCCTTTCCTCCTATACGGTAAATCGACAGCAAGCATTAGAATTCGTGCTTCCCTATCTCCAGAAAGACCACCACATATGAAACCCGCTACCGTATTGTCCGCCATTGCTACTATAAAACCAGAGGGCCATGCCCTCTGTATGTCAAGGAATACAAAGTCGCTGTACCTTTCAGTGAGATTTTTGCGGGAAAGTTCTACGACCTCATCCAGCTGTGCCGTCTTAAATGGGTGAAACTGGACGAACATAAGGGTCAGAATGTGCTTATCTCCCCCGCTACTAAACCCTTAGTTATGCGATCGAGATTTGAAAGCCAGTCTTCCGCGATTGAAGTGAATTCGCTTGAATATCTCTTGGCCACGGACTCAGATGCACCAACAATCTGTATGTTAGCAACATGGGGGTCGTCTATTGGTCTCCCTATCTGAGATACGATCCTCACGTGAATTTCCGGAATATCTCCGCCGGATTCCTTAATGGCCTGTTCTGCAATTCTCATAGCTGCGATATTGTAAAGTTTACCAACGTGAGTTACTGGATTCTTACCCGCAGCGGCCTCCATGCTCATGGGACGGTAGGGAGTGATCAGACCCGTGACCCTGTTTCCCCTTCCAACGGAACCATCGTCGCCGTTCTCCATTGAAAGACCGGTGACCGTGAGATAATATATATTTTCGCTTGGATTGTCTGCAGTATTAACAAAGACCTTAATATTCCTCTTTACTTTGCTCTGCACATATTTTTCTATCAGTTCTCTTGCTTTCTCCTTTTTGTCCAGGTAGTCCTCCTTGTCTTTAAGATATTTCCCAATCATTGCAGCGGCTATAGTAAGATTTATCGTGTCTCTGTTCCTGAATCCCATCACCTTGACATCGTACCCGAGAGATGGGATAATTTTTTTCAAATCTCCGTTGATGTATTTCTCTGCAGTAAGTACAGCGTTTTCTGTTTCAGAAAATGGAGCAAATCCAACGCCGAAGGATGTATCATTCGAAAGCAACTTCCTCGTATCGTAAAGTGACCTTAGGTCGACTGATCCGTGACCTATTCTGCAGTCTATCATTACATCGCTTTCTATGTTCAGGGTATCAAATCTTTCCTTGAGGTAGTCTGACGCTGCCTTAATTGCGATGCTCCTGTACGGTATCCTCTTCCCGTTAACCTGTGTTGTGGCCCTCCCTGAGAGGAGAATGTAAACTGGTTCCAGTATTATACCGCCATTAAATTCTGGCTGAGATTGACCACCTACTACTTCCACCTGATCCGTATTGTGATGAAGAATGCGACCGTAATTTTCCAGGTAATATCTGGAAAGAGATCTGCTAACAGCCTCTGCGATTCCGTCAGATACCGAATCTGGATGACCGATACCTTTTCGTTCAACTATTTCCACTTCTCTCTGCTCTACAGGTGCCTGTGGCAAAGATTCAACGATTATATTTTTAGCCATTTGAGGATTCCCCCATTATTTTCTAAAATTTCTCATATGATTAAAATTTTTGTGACTCTCGCAGTAATTTTTTGGAAAAATATCTGTAAATACTTTTAATAGTTAATGGATATCGCATTGTGATTCAGCTTGCAAAAGAATGCGGTTATATCAACCTCCGATAAATCAGATCTGGAGAAAGTATCTTCCTTTCTGATCAATCAAGGATATGACCTGTTCTGCACAAGCGGCACCCGTGCTTATCTAAATGAGAGGGGCTTGAAGTGTGAATCAATCGAGAAAATCACACAAACTCCTGAGATCCTGGGTGGTAGAGTGAAAACACTCTCGTTTAATCTAATGGCCGGTATTCTTGCAAAGAACAGGGATGACGAACAAATAAAACAATTCGGGATAACGCCAGTAGACCTGGTGTACGTTGAACCCTACGATTTCAAGAGCAGGTTCATAATTGGAGATACTGATCTAGTGGAATTTATAGATATAGGGGGTATCACAATTCTAAGGGCTGCTGCCAAAAATTTTTACAGGGTAATTCCGGTGGTAGGCAAGAAAAATATGGAAAGAGTTTTAAATGAGATGAAAAACGGCCAGGTTTCTCTGGAGCTAAGGAAGTATCTTGCTTCAGAAGTTTTTAGGTTTACATCGTGGTATGATTACGTTGTTTCTGAGTGGTTCAGGGGCGAGGGTGACATCTTTTCACTTGCAGGGCAGTCGGTCCTGAGATTAAGATACGGTGAGAATCCGCACCAGCGTGCGTATGCCTATTCGACCTACAACCCGTTCTTCGAAATGGTTAAAGAGGGTAAGGAGATAAGCTTTAATAATATCATGGATGCCTGGTCGGCATGGGATCTTGTTCTTCGGCTCGGTAATAATTCATGTTCAGTTGTCAAGCATGCTTCACCCTGTGGCGCTGCAATTGGCTCAGATAGTTACGTGAGGGCGTACGAATCAGATCCTGTCTCAGCGTACGGTGGTGTTGTGGCCATTAACGGGGAATTCGGGGAGTCGCAGGCAGAATTTTTTAGGGACAAGTACGTTGAAGTTATAATAGCAAGAGATTTTTCCCAAAAAGGACTTCAGATCCTACAGCGCAAGAAAAACCTAAGAGTTCTAAAAGGTAGAGATGACGCGTATCTGGTTCCAGAAGTGAGAACTGCAGGAAATGTTATCCTGGTACAGGACTGGAACAGAAAATCTGACCTGAAAATGACTGTTAGAACAGGAGATGTTTCAAATCAAATGATTGAAGACATAAGATTTGGCTGGGAAATAGTAAAATCGGTAAAGAGCAATGCAATCGTAATAGTTAAGCGCGGCTGGATGGTTTCTTCCTGCGGTGGTCAACCTAATAGAGTAGATGCCGTAAGGATCGCAGTTGACAGAGCGGAAGAAAATAAAAGGATCTCTGATGATGCAATATTGATATCAGATGGATTCTTCCCATTCCCTGACTCCTTGGAATACATGTGGTCAAAGGGTATAAGGAATGTAGCTGCACCAACAGGGTCTGTTAGGGACAATGAGGTTATCTCGCTTGCGAAAAGTTACGGCATGAATTTTGTGGAACTAGGGGAGAGAGCTTTCCGCCATTGAATTAGGGGACGTATCTGTAGACACCAGTCCTAACTTCCATTAATTCTCCATCGTTTAAGAGGTTTCCTAGTTCTTCCTCGATATTTTCCCTGCTCATCTTGCTTGCCAGTCTGCGGACTAATTCCTCAAGGGAAATCTCCTTGCTTTCTTTAATCTCATCTAGAACTATCTGCCTATTTTTTCTCGAGAGTTTTTCTGTAAATGAGCTTACTAGATTCAAGAATTTCTCCACATCGATTGATCCTTTAAGCTCAAACCTCTTAGAGAGGCCAAACCCGAGTCTGTATGAATCCATTAATGCAGAAAGCTCCTGCCTGTCCCGCATGCCGGAGGAAATTACCTTTGCTATTTTTTCTATTCTTTCCTTTAGAAAAGCAACAGCAAGCGCCTGAAAATATTTCATTTCTGTTTCCGAGACCTTCCTGATTTCCTCTAAGTAGAATCTTTTAGACATCTGATTCTGCGTTGTGGATAGTGAAATTTTTCCGACTATTACCACAGGATCTTCTACGTTTATTTCCTCGAAAATCTCTAGACTTTCCGCAAAATAATTCCCCACAACCAGTGTCATATCATTGAAATAATCTGAGACCCTGATCAGGATCCTTTCATTCTCATCAGACCTTCCCCCGTATTTTCCAGCTAAGAGAAACCTGCTCAGAGGCAATCCTAGTTCAGTTAATGCCAATGACTGGCCACCTTCGTCAACCACAACCTCATCAGCTCCGAGTAATTCGGCAGTAGTTATCCTTATAGCGGGTTCCCTCTGCTTCATTTCAAAACCCCCAACAGTTCGTTATATTGGGATTCTAGAGCGTTGTCATCAAGAAGCTCGAGATCCTGAAATTCAAGGTAATTACCCCTCTCACCTTTGAACCCGTATACAGAAACGTTGGCAACCTTCATTACAATGGACTTCTTAATTTCAGGAAGTAGCTCGCTCGCCTTGTTGTTTTCAATGTACTGTCTTATTCTTTCCTTGCCTCCACTTATGTATTTCTCGATAACGCGCTGGTATGCATAAACAAACGGTGCTGCATAGCCATCATCTAAAACTAGAGAAAGGCGCAATATATTTTCAACAGGGGAATCTGGATGGTTTGGGCATTTACCGTTTTTGATTACCTTCTGGCAGGTTGCACACACGGTTACAGTTAGATTCTTTTCAGATATCCTGATTATAATTCCTTTTCCTCTAAACGTTCCCCTCGAAGCCATCATCAAAAGTTCAAGGTTCTTGAATTCACCTGAAATATCTAAAGAGTTAAATTTAATCTGTGTACCATTGCCTATATTGAGGTATAGCCTATTATTGAACTGCTTTGTTGATGCCCCAGCAATCTCAACTTCGCCGTCCTTCAACTCAATTCCCCAGCTCTCCACTGGTATACTTCCGCTTTCATCCTTTAATATACCCTTGAAAAGGGTTGTTTGCGTTTTCCCTACGCCGTCAACCTTCCCTATGAAAGTAAGCTTACCTGAAACCTTGATATCGTACATATCCGGATGCAAATCCTTGATTTTTAAGCTTTCATTTCTCACACTAGCTGCAGAGCGTTCAATGATATTCAACTCGATCCTTGAAGAGATAGTTAGATACGGCCTATTGTTGAAACTTCCCACGTACGCATTCACTATTAGAACAAGGTCACCCTTAGATAATCTACTTGACCCATCGGGGAACTCGGTAAACGGTAAACGGCCAGATCTGTCTTCTATTGATCCTATACATCTGACTTTTTTCATCCCCTCCTTTTCATATTCTGAACATTTTATGGACGAAACAATACCAAGTATATTTCCCCTGTAACCTGAGGAAATAGTGTTTATAAGAGGTGCCCTGAAAAACGTATTCAGATCTCCTGAGTATTTTCTAATTAGTTCAACGGCAACCTTGATAGGGGGCCTACCCTGACTCGTTTCTTTCCTGAACTCATCTATAGCTTGGGAATTGCCCTGCACAGCCTCTGATAGCCTTTTTGCGTATTCCTCAACTACTTCGTTTCTAGCCACCCTGCATCTCACTCCTATCTTCAGTCTTTCATTGGAAAAAAATTTATCCTTCCTGAACTGCGCCTTATTATATACCTGCGGTAAAGATGGGGCCTTGTAAGTATCTGGTAAGAGGAAAGTTCTTCATCGAAAAATATGTACTTTTCATCCTTCGTTTCGATGCCCAGTTTCCTCATTACCTTTCTAGGTGATTCTGTTATTGCAGAAATTATAGAATCTGGTTCTATCCTTGAGAAATTGTGCTGATACTGGTATAGAAATGAGGCCTCCTCAATAACGTCCGGCTCCACTATGAAAGCATTATCAGTGCCAAGGAGAACATCAACTCCCGCATCAAATATTTTCTTGTAATCTGGCCTTTTACCGTGAAAAACATTTGATCTTGGTGTCAAAATAACAGGTATCCCGTTTTCCCTGATCATCTCGAGATCTTCTTCCTTCGTTTCTATGCAATGAACTATAAAATCTGGCTTTAGCTTTAGTAGTGTTTGAATGTCCTCACGTCTGTTTTCACTGAAATGAATTGCAAAAATCTTACCGCGTCTATGTGCCACAGTTGCGAGCTCCTCTAGCTCCGGTTCCCCATAGTCAGAAATTGAACTCAAACCAAAACCAGCTGATAAGTCTAAAAGTTGCATTACTTCAGATTTATCAGATGGTCGTGTCAGAAAGAAGCCATGGATACCATTGAACCTGGGAACAGATCTTATACCCTTCATACCGGACTCTCTGAAGTCAAAAAATGCATAGGTTCCGAGGTTCTTCATATATTCTATCACCCTTTTCATGCTTTTTTTTATATCCAGGATGCCAGCGTCATTGAGTTTTCTCATCTTGAATCCACCCGGGCCTACAATTGCTGGGATATCGCCCACCGGTTCTTCCGAGATAAACGAATCGCCGAGATGAGTGTGAAAGTTTACTGGGGCCCTCAGGAGCGTCCCTCTTACCGATGTTTTGTGTGAGTCCGGGACGAAGGAATCCCTTAATATGCTATATTTGCCATATGTCATATGACCGTTATAGAATATTTTTCCTTCTACAATTAAATCATTCACCGACTTAAATGAACTCAGTGGTTAAATATTTTTGATTGTTTATCATATTTCGTATAATGCATCTATTTTCTAACATCAACAATTTCAGGGTTTCGCCGATTAGAGAGACCATTTTGAATGCTCTAGATTTTTCTTTTACTGTGAATTCCCCACGGGAAAGGGTTATAAACTTCCTCCGCGGGCTGGGTGATGTTGGGAAGGGCAAGGTTGTAATAATTGGGTTCGGAAAGGCAGCAGTAGAGATGTTCAAAGGTGCTAGGGAATATTTTGGAGACAGAGTTTGGCGTTCTGTAGTTATAGCGCCAGAGTATGAAATTAATAAGTCTGAGAGCAATGTACTATATGGTGGGCATCCCCTTCCAACGACAGAAAGTATCATGAGCTCTTTGAGACTATTAGAATCTCTTAAAGGTCTCAGCGAGGATGATCTTGTTGTCGCCTTAATCTCCGGGGGAGGATCATCGCTGTTCGAAGTCCTAAGGAGCGGGTGTAATCTTGATGATTTCAACAGTCTCATAAGCTGTTTGATGAGAAACGGTGCTAGCATCTCTGAAATTAATGCCATCCGCTATATATGTTCAGAGGTGAAAGGAGGAGGCCTCCTAAAGTACACGTTCCCTGCTAGCGTCTTGGGCCTAATAATATCAGACGTACCGGGAGATGATGTAAACACTGTGGCTTCTGGACCAACTGGTTCTCCTCCTACCAAGGATTCAATAAATGCTGTTATTAGAAAATATGATAGGGTTTGTAAATTCCCAAGTTTTCCTGATTCGAGGGATTTTCCACGATCACCGTGCAAAAATTATATCATTCTGAAGAATTCAGACTTTGTCGAAGCCATTGTGACATATTTAACGAACAGGGGAGAAATAGCAGTGAACATTGGGTCAGGGATACAGGACTCAACACAGGCAGTGGCACAGGAAATACTGAGGCGCGCTAGGAATGAGTTCAAAAAGTCAAAGCGAGGCCTATTTATGGTGGGCGGTGGTGAAACGTCAACAGTAAGGGTAGGAAATGCTAAAGGAGGGAGGAACTTAGAACTCTGCCTAAGGGTACTGACCCTTATCGAGGATGGGGAGAAGGTTTATTTTGGAAGTTTCGGAACTGACGGCATCGATGGATCCAGTGATGCCATGGGTGCTTTGGTTGATAACGAGACCCTTTCTATTCTTGGCAGAGAGAAAATAGAAGATTTTCTTTCCAGGAGTGAGAGTTTATCACCGTTACTGGAATCACATGACGTTCTTTTCACTGGCCCTACAGGAACAAATGTGTCAGATATTTTCATAATTTACTACGCAAGGGAATAATGACCTCACCTTTAGTTTAAAACGATTTCTCCAATGACCCAAAAATTTGTTTTATATGATTTTGGTAAAAGCTTAGATTGATTATTCCATACTGTATTATGGAAAAAATACTGATGATACCGGGTCCAATCGAGTATGAAAGCAATGTTCTTAACACTTTGTCCTTACCAACGATATCACACAACTCAAAGGAGTTTATTTTAGAATATCAGAGTTCATTAAAAAACCTATTGTCGATTTTTGGTGCCTCACCAGACGCGCTTCCTTTCATAATATCCGGTTCAGGAACGCTCTCAATGGAAATCTCTACAGTAAATTTCATCTCTAGAAATTCCAAGGTACTAGTTGTAAGCACAGGATACTTCGGGGATCGTTTTGCGACTCTCCTTTCCCGATTCACAAAGAATGTAGAAATATTGAGGCCTCCTCTGGGATCGGCCGCGGAACCAAAAGAACTCTACGAGATTGTGTCAAAGAATGAATACGATGTCGTGACTGTCACACACGTAGATACAAGTACTGGCGTTAGGAATAATATCAAAGAAATTGCGAATCTTATCAGAGAAACCAGTTCATTGCTTGTGGTCGATGCGGTTTGCTCTGCTGGCGGGGAACATCTCAGGATGGATTGGGGGATTGACGTTGCCTTTTCCGCATCGCAGAAGGCGCTAGGAGCCCCGCCAGGATTAGCTGTGGGTGTGGTCGGGCAGAGAGCCCTGAGAGTAATGAAAAGTAAAGACCCTCTAACATACTACTCCGATCTAAGGAACTGGGAACCTACGATAAGGAACACCCTGGATGCTAAACCTTCATATTTCGCTACGCCCAATGTTAACCTTATAAGGGCTTTTAAAGTAAGTCTAGATTCTATAATACGTGAAGGTCTGGATTCTAGAATTAGGAGACACGAGATCATCGGAGAGGCATTTAGGACCGCATTCAAGGAAATGGGACTTAGGCTAATAGCTGATAAATCATTTGCAAATACCGTTTCAGCAATATACCTACCTGGAAATGTAGAGTTGCAGAAATTCTTAAGTTCAGCTGAAGACAGAGGTTTTGTCTTCGCCGGAGGGCTTATAGAGGGAATTTCTGCTAAGTATTTCAGGGTTGGTCATATGGGAATAATAGGTTCAACTGAGGTACTCGGAGCAATAGATGCAATTGAAAATTCCCTTAAAAGGAATGGGTATAAAGTGGAGAGCGGCGCTGCAATATCCGTTGCTCAGGAGGTACTGGCTAAACTATAAACAGATCTTCCAAACTCTTAAATAGAAGTCTGGAGATTACCATTGGATTTTCATGACGGAGGGGATATTAAACAAAGAGTACGTTTCTGGAAGAAGAGATCAGTTTGATCTTGATCTCACAACGTTCTGGGAATGCGTACGTGAGACAAAGACACGAGATGAATTGATAGCCCTTTTCAAGGATAGGATGTCAATGATAATATCAAGACTTGCTTATGAAAGAGCTAAGAATTTGAAGGACGAGATAGAGTTAGCGGATAATTATTAACGACCTCTCTCCTCCTCGTTCAAGAGATCTTCTATTTCCTGGATCTTTTGCGCGACTGCCCTCCCCTTTTCCGTTAGCGATATTATATTCCTTTTTGGATATGTTGAAACATCTACCTTCTTCTGAATCAGCTTTAATTTTTCTAGAAGATCAATGGATCTGAGTAGCTGAATATTTGGTATATCCGTCTCGTCCAGTATTAGAGTAACGTACGACGGGCCCTTTAATAGGTGAAGTAGCAGTCTCATCGCGCCAGATTGTGTCTCCAGCGCCTTGATCTTGGGCATAACCTGAATTCAATCGTTTGTAGATAATGTCTTATCATTGATAATGTAATACGTAATAGATAATCTTAATAATCCACAACGCAATAATATAAACAGCATGTTAAAAACAAAATTTAACGGAAAAGTTAATTTCACTCACTTTAGAGAATTAAGATGTGTGTTTAAAGAGTTACATCAAAGGGTGCCGTTAATTACATGTGAGACACGAGGACTAAAAGGGTGGTAATGTTATGGGGGGTTTATTTCAATACTTTGATGAAAAGTTTTATCAGCAG
>JAVYOD010000029.1:0-13775 GCA_038734825.1 Thermoplasmatales archaeon | reverse complement strand
ATAAGCACTTCCGTTCAGCACAAATGCCGTCAGTCCTGAATAGGATGACATATTCCTAATGGACATATTTGTCAGTGGAACATCGTTCCCTCCAGAAAATAACTGGAGGTTCCAGCTATCATTGCCGCTCGAAATATTTTCGAATGCTGTACCCTGAATCAGGTCCCAGCCACCGCTTCCAGAAGCATCCCCCTTAATCCAGATTCTCTTAATTTCGTTTCCAGAAATTACTGATAAGCTCTCTGACCCTAAACTTATGGAAAGTATACTTTTAAGCGATGAATTAACAATAGAGAAAACAAAGATCCCGCTCAGAATCTTCACGATAAATTGGAACGATAGGAGCCTGTCCCCGGTAGGAAATGATCTTGCAGATGCGATTTCGCTGCCATTAGAGAGGAAGAGGGAGGGCTGCCCTTCGAACATTTGTGATGATGAAACAACAGGTTGATCGCCACTTATGAGTTTCCATCCCGATGAGGAATAGTTCGATCTTTCTGAGAACATTGAGACAAATGCGAAATCGCTGCCAATGGGGTTATATGGAATTGAGATTTGTGGTGTATAAAGGTAAGATTGATCGTCTGGACTTAGTAATAATGGCGTTATCCCTATAGCACTTGACATTACAAATACTACAAGAGAAATGATTACAATTTTCCTCAACGAATTTGGAATAAAGCTACGATTAATAATTTTATCATTAATGTGCTTTTATTCCACCAAAATCTCGATTTCAGTTCCACCTTGTGCGAGGATCTTAACCTCACCCTTGTAGCCGCAATTCTTGCAGGTAAAAGGTATCTTTAAAAAACAATTAAAAGTAATCTCTGCTGGTGCCTCAATGTCAAAGTATGTTGAACCACACTTCGGACATGTCACCAGCAGAGAGCTCATTTAAAACACCTCACGCCCTTACATTCTTGAAATCAACCAGATGCCCACCTATTGCTGTCGTCCCGACGTATATAGTTAGTATTGCAACTCCGAAGAATGCTATTGCAGCCAGTATTGCAGCAACCGCAGTTAACTTCCTGTTATTGGTGAGAACCATTGGTGCAACAAGAATCCCTCCGATGCCTGCTCCGAGGTACATAAGAAGTAAGACAAGCGGAGATGACATTCCGAGTCTGTATCCATCAACACCGTATGTTATCCCAAATATGCCTGCGAAGAAAGCAAATATACTTGTAAATACCATGGACCCTTTCTTCAGGATAATTACGCCTGTTATTATTGAAACTACACCAAGGAAAACTAGTGGGTCTCCGAACAGTTCACCATAAGCAACAGTGAACGGAGAAGGGACGATTATACTGTAGAGAAGGCCGTAAAGAGTTGAATATGCTCCAGTTCCTAGTAGGAAGTATGAGAAGCTTCTGTCCATTCCATCGTTGTTCTTATTCAGCAGGAATCTATAAACCGCATAAGTTCCAAAGCCAAAGAACATTATCCCGACTATAAATAGATTCGCAGCCAGTGGGTCTGTAAATAACCAGGCCATTTTATATCACCTATTGGATATTGCAAGACAATATTTCAAGTATCATGCACGCAATAACGCTATTTTGTGTATTTATGCAGCAATTTACTTATTAAAGGATACCATAGGAAGGTCTTGATATAGAAATATTTAAATGTTATGTTTTAATGATAATTCACAAATGGAGGCAGTTAAAAAAGGAGATTCCGTTGAAAACAATGGGGACCAAAAAAAGCTCAGAAAGCTTAATATGAGAAAAAATGAGGAATTCAGATTTCTCTTAGGGAAATATCTTAAGGATCTCCCGGAAAGTGTTCGAGGAAGCATTTTTGGGTCTATCTACGCAAAGGCAGCTAAGAACGGAGTGGTGGAAGCAAGGAATTACGTTTTGGTAAAAAGGAAGGAAGGTCTCATAGATGAGGAGACTAGCAGAAAGCTTATAGATCTTTTATATGATTACAGCACCTTCCGTTAGGAGTATTGTGTAAATCTCACGTAATCGCCCTTAGCTTCAAAGAGTCCAAGTCTAACACCAGCATCAAGCCAGGCATAGGCATACGCACTTGCTGCTAGGGAATCTTCGAAGTTTCCCTTATCGTAGAAGTAGGCAGCATCTTTAAGGTAGTTTCTGCACATATCCATAAAATCTTCTGCGGCCTTCCAGAGGAAACTTTCCTTTGGAACAGATATCCTAACGAGTTTAAGTGCTTCTCTCCCCTTTTCAATATATTCCTTGCACTTAGTTTCCAGCATCATCTCACCACCTTTACGTTCTTTCCTCCGTCGTCAGTTTCCCTTGGTCTGACTTCAACGAATATCGGTGTTGGTAGTTCTGGGGAGGCTACAAGCGCAGTCCCGACTGGAAGCCTCTGGATTTCATCTAGAGATGCAGCTGTCAGACCTTCAACAGAGCTCCCAATAGCCTTAAGATCATTTGGGTTTGTTATTTTTAGAATAAGCTGGGTTCCGCACTGTGACAGAACATTCTTGTCAACTTTTGCAGGTCTCTGTGAGACTACAAGCATGCCAAATCCAAATTTCCTTCCTTCTGAAGCTACCGTTCTCATTATTTTTGAGGAAAATGCCTTTCCCTGTTGAGGTGCGAAGTTGTGAGCTTCTTCAACTACAACTAGTAACGGCGGTATCTTCTCTTTTTTCCTGGATTCGAACAGGGAATACAGCAACCTTTGTACGACGAGTTCTTGAACATCAGGCGGGAGTCCCTTCATTTCTATTACCGAAACCTTCCCTCTAACGACGAGATCGTCAATCCTTAGACCTTTTTTCCTGAGCACACCAAGAGATTTAAGGTAATTCAACTCTTTTTCTAGAGTCTGCGAAATTGAGGAGTTGTCTTGCCTCCTCAGTTCTGATATTATATCATCGAAATCATAATCCCTTACTGTTAACCTCAAAGCATCTATGGCCTTCCTAAGTGGGACAAAATATGATCTAGGATCTGGAAGGTTCATTATACTTACTAGCTCCCTAACGTTAATTTGAGAGAGCGTGAAAGCCAGGTCCCTATCCCCACCATATGGCGAGAAGACTATTATTTTATCCCTGTACGAATTTGGCCTAACACCGAATCTTTTCATCTCTGCCGTTTCAGATGCTTTGTTTTTCATCGCTGAGTATTCTCCGTGCGGGTCTATTATGACAACGGTAACATCGTTCTTCATAAGCTCTTCCACTATTACACCAGTTAGGTAGCTTTTCCCCCCGCCTGTTTTGGCCATAACTGATATGTGTTTCTGAACCATTGAATTTATATCTATGGAAAACGGAATATCGTGACCGTAAACTAAGCCTATATACGCTCTGCCCTTCTCCGCACCGCCTATGTTTAGTGTGGATGATATGAAATCGTCCTCAGCATAATAAACAGGCGTCCCAGCAAGAAAAGGTGTTCTTGGATACTGAAGTACATTCTTGGAATCTCTAAAGCCCACAATCACGATCTGCGCAGATATTGTTTGCTGTATTTCAACATTCTCGCCTTCCATGACCTGATACGATTTCTCGATCGAAAGGTTTGTTTTCGCCTCAATTGAATCAACCTTTCCGAGAACCCATCCGTCTTCTGGATGTTTAATCCTTACGTAGTCACCTTGCTTTAATTTCCCTGATACGGAACAATTAACCATTGTGGGCTTAATATCTCCGTAAAGTATTCCAACGGGCTCCATCACTCACCTCATCCAGTCCTTTATTCTCTCAAGAATTATACCTACACCTTTCTGAACCCTTTCTGAATCTTCACTTCCTATACCAACCCTTATGATTGAATCCGCTCCGAAAAAGTATCCAGGAACTGTTAAGACCCCGCTGTTCATGAGTGAAAGGCTGAATTTTGAAGAGTCCTTTCCTATAGAGAGAGCGTTTATGATGCTACCTCTATAGCTTATTATATACTCATCAAGAGCTTCAAAGAGTATATCTGAGTTTTCTTGAAGTTTCTTCCTGTTATAGTCACCATAAACCTTCACATTATCGAACAAGTAACTAGCCCTCCTTTTTACAAGATTCGAAATAACTGGTACCATGAAGTTTAATCTCTCCCTGATGTCTTCGATAAGGTTTTTTCCAGCTATTATCCAACCCATCTTTATCCCACTGTCCCCAAAGAATTTAGAAACTGAGCCAATAAGTATCGTATTCCCTGTCTCTAACTTCTTTGGAAATACACCGTTGAAGAACGAAAATGTATCATCTATTATGAGATAGGACTCATTTCCTTCAGTCTCCCTCCCGATAGACTTAAGGCTTTCGTCAGTCCATGACAGACCAGTAGGGTTGTTAGGATTGCTAAGAAAATAGGCGGTTTTCTCATCAACGTCCCACGGTGATAGATCTATACCCTCTGGAGTCAGCCTGTTATCCAAAACCACATCTATACCTATCTCTCTGGCCTGGTAAAAGAACACAGGGTATTCCGGTACTATCGTCACTAATGATCTTATCTTTTTCCTTAGGTGATAGAGCACAAAGAACGAGGAAAACGTTCCAGAAGGGGTAATTATAACCTGGTCAGGATCAACTGAATAAATCTTAGCAAGCTGTTTCTCAACTTCTCCATTGCCAAACCCTTCAGGATTCATTCCCTTCATTGCGCTCGATGCGAGGTTTATGTTTCCATCAGGGAGGGAATCCATGTACTTGAACATAGAGATGTCCATAGGCATGTGAGTAGAATTACTTCAAAGATATACAATCTTCCATGAATTTATTTATAAAGAGAAGATAACAAGCGATGCTATTGCTGAAAATTGGTGGTAGCGTGATCACTGACAAATCAAAGTATAGAAAAATTAAAAGGAGAAATCTTCAGTCCTTGTGTAGTGAAATCGCTGGCCGTGATGATATAATAATCGTCCATGGCGCAGGTTCGTTCGGTCATGTACTTGCGCTAAAATACGGTTTAGAACAACCCGGTCCAGTGCAAGGGAAAGAGATGGAAATATCAAGGGTAACGAGTGATGTATCGTATCTTAACAACGTGTTCGTAAGGACGATGCTGAATAATGGTATTCATTCAGTTGGGATACCTCCCCATTCTATATATTCAGGAGCGGGAATAAATACGGAAATAGTTGAGGAATATTTCAAGTCAAAAATAATCCCAGTCTTGTACGGAGACGTAGTAATATGGGGAAATCATTTTAGAATTATATCGGGAGATGAAATCATGGTTCACCTTGCTAAGAAATTCAAACCTGAGAGTACGGTATTTGTAACTGATGTTGATGGCCTTTACGATTATGATCCAAAAGTTAGAAAGGATGCAAAGCTGATCCGAGAAATCAGGGTAAAGGATCTCCCAAATATGGGAGAGGGAAACGATGCTACAGGCTCAATGCCAGGGAAGGTTAGAAGAATTATTGAAATGGCAAACTATACACATCAGATTGTTATCATGAATGGAAATTATCCGGAGAGACTAAAGTCTTATTTAGAGGGTAATGTCATAACAGGAACGGTGATATATTGACCATAGAAAAAAGAAAGATAGAACATATAGATATAATTTCTAAGCAAGATGTTAGACATGAATACAACTTCTGGGATGATATAGAAATAATTCAAAAGTCTATGCCAGAAATAGATTACGACGAAATAGATACATCAACTGTATTCCTAGGGAAGAAACTGAAGTTACCTATACTTATTTCCTCCATGACAGGGGGTCATCCAGATACAAGAAAGATCAATGAAAATCTTGCTATAGGCGCGGCCGAAGGCGGGATAGCAATGGGCGTAGGCTCTGAGAGGGCAGCGATACAGAATAGGAGCAATGAGGACTCGTATCAGGTCGTCACTATGTATGATGTCCCGCTCAGGATAGCAAATATAGGAGCACCGCAACTCATTAATCAGGCAAAAGGTGCTCTGACCGACGAAGATATAGAATATGCTGTGGATCTTGTTAAAGCAGATGCTCTTGCTATTCATTTCAATTTTGTTCAGGAGCTATCCCAGCCGGAAGGAGACAGAAGGGCGAGGGGGGTAGGTAAAAGGTTGGTATCGCTAGCAAGCAAATACAAGGTCATAGCAAAGGAGACCGGTGCGGGTTTCTCAATGCAAGATGCTATGGAGTTTAAGAAGGCGGGTGTCTCTGCCATAGACGTAGGCGGCCGTTCCGGAACGTCCTTTGCAGCCGTGGAATCAAAAAGGAGCGAAATGAGAGGTAATACTGAAAAAGAAAGTGTTGGAAAAACATTCTGGAATTGGGGGATACCATCCCCTGTTTCCCTTATCCTTGCTAACGTAGGTCTTCCCTTGATAGCATCTGGGGGTATTAGGAATGGCCTAGATGTCTTCCGAGGGATTGCGATGGGTGCAAGTATTGGGGGTCTTGCCTCAACATTCTTAAAGGCAGCACTTGTATCTGACAGGGAAGTAACGAAACTTATAGAGAGGCTAGGGAATGAGTTAAGGACGGCAATGTTCTTAACTGGGTGTTCAAATCTGCAAGAAATTAGGGGAGTAAAAAGGGTGTACGTTGGGAGGTTGTCAGAATGGATCAGGGAGATCCAATGAACATATGTCCTTCGTGCGGAAAAAACTCGCTAGAAAGGGGGATAAAGGAGTTAGACATACCGCATTTTGGACGCTCAACGCTTTATTATATGAGATGCTTGAACTGCGGTTTCAGGGTGAATGATATATCTTTTGAGGGTAATTATCCGAGCGAGGCAAAAATCACAATAAGGGAAAAAGAGGATCTAAATACCAAGATAGTGAGGGGGGACAAAGCAACTATCCTAATACCTGAACTTGGGCTCGAGCTTTATCCAGGTCCTCTTTCCGAGTCGTTCATAACGAACGTTGAGGGCCTTCTAAACCGTTTCATGAACCTGCTACCTCTCTTTGATGAGGGGAGAAAGATTGAAGACTTTAAAGCTAGGGTAGAGGATGCACTCTCAGGCAAAATACAGTTCAGCATAATCATTAGGGACCCGTCGGGCGTTTCCCATTTCTTGAAGGAATAACCTGGTATTTCTCCACTCTAAGGTTTTTCTGGATGCCTCTGTCCACTATTTTTATTCTTTCAATCTCAATACAGCACTCTCCGAAATTTGGACATGTTACCAGGGTTTCGTATTCTCCTCCCTCACCAATCAGCGATATGCCATATTTTTCCCTTATTTTCTTTAAGTAATTTAATGAGGACAAATTGATCTCCTTCCCCAGCAGACCCTCATCTAGGCCTTCAGCTGCAACTGATGTGAAAATTCCTGAAGAGCCTGTTTGAATAAATTCCATAATGATGGATTCGTTGTCCTTTCTCCACAGCGGGAAAAACGGTATCAGATCATACTTACAACAGATTTGTTCAAGCCTGGTCCTCTGATATTCTGATTCCACGGCACCTGCGATTAGTACATCTCCCCTGAATTTACTGATAGCTTCCTCAAAACCCTCCTCCGAAACTGTGATACTCCTAATACCTAGACACCTGGAGATCAGGCTACCAAGCATTGCATTTGGATGATGGAACATCATAGAATCCTGAGGGGGAACAACAGTTATTGCAGCTTCAATATCCATTCCTAACATGGTAGCGATATTGATGCTAAGGAATGAATCCTTTCCACCAGAAAATAGTGCAACAGCTTTCATTGATTTATGTCTGGTCCCGTTACCTTTACGCCAAATGAGGAAAGGAAATTCAGTATATTCTTGAAATTGCTCTCATCCATTGCTACAATTTCAGGTGCTACTATCCCCTTTTCTTTAATAAGACCCTTGCATACAAGGTCAGTCACGGCAGCGTTCGTGAACCCTGTAGTCCTAGTCATTGCAGAAAATCCAGTCTTGTTATCCTTGCGATCAAATAACTGGTACCTAATTAACTCTGAAGACTCTGTTGCTGTAATATTTATCTCCATATAGAGTATATCAGGAACCTCGGGAAAGCTAAGATTTTTCGAAAGGAGGTTGGCGAGAACCTCCTTAGGAGAAACGCTACAACCTGATATATCCAATGCTTCATCACTGAGCAGTCCGAGATCCATCAGGAGTTTCATCTTTTCCATGTGACCTCTGAATCTTATCGTTTTTTCTGTCATGTTCCTGGCTTTTACATTCCTAATTAAGGACCTTAGCCCATTTGTGTAGAATGCCTCCAGAGATCCTAGGCCGTTAACAAAAAAATACTCGATGCCATCCCCCGGTTCTGCGCGCAAGATTTTTGAATTTCTTACTATATCCACTTTTCTTGTATATTCATCTAGGGTATCCATAGGAGAGAACAGCAATTTATAACCTAGGGGCGGCAGATTTTTTTCGGGAAGTCCGCCAACCTTTATATCAACGTTCTCTAAATTTCCATATTTTGAAGCTACATGACCAACTATCATATTAGAAAGTCCAGGAGCAACACCGCTATCAGGAATAACCGTGATTTCTGCCTTCTTCACTTCATCCTCCATAGTATAAAAATCCTCAGGCATGAAACTATTATCCACGACGTTCACGCCAGCCTTGCAAGCTTCACTTATAACCTTCAGGCCAAATTTCCCAGGAAGTGTACCGGAAATTACGTCGTATCCCTTCATAACATTGCTCAGCTGTTCTTTCTCAGCATCAATCCTAAGGGTATTGACATCGTGTCTTTTCTTGAGATAATCTAATCTCTCCCTGCTGATATCTGCTACAGTTATTTCATATCTATCTTTAAGTGCATATATAATACCTTCTCCTACTATTCCCCCTCCGAGGACCAGTACCTTCAATTTATCACCCTTATGTTAGAAATACCTTCAAATAAATTTTTTTCTCTGTTCCTGGAACGGAAATGAAAAACCACAAATAGGTTAAATCGAATTAAAAAATACTGGTTCGTGAGGTACGACATAGTTTTCGTTCACCCCCCGTCGATATACGATTTTAGGAAGAGGGAAATTGTCGCGGGTCCTATCTCGGAACTCGTACCCAGCACGGGGGTGTTTGAAATGTACCCAATTGGCTTTCTCGCAATGCTCTCTTACCTTGATTCACGCGGTATTAGAGCCAGGATAGATAATGTTGCTTTAAAAATGCTCAATTCTAAAAGGTACGATTTCAGAGAGGAGATCTTGAAGATGGACACTGAGTACATAGGCATAGACCTCCACTGGCTCCCTCACGTTCACGGTGCAATTTCTCTCGCCAGAATAGTGAAGGAGATAAGACCAGATATAAAAGTAATGTTTGGAGGTTTTTCATCTACATACTACTCAAATGAGCTTATGTCAGAGATAAAGGACATTGACATTCTGATTAGAGGAGATGCAACTGAAATTCCTATGTCTATGGTGCTCGAGGGAAAAAAGATTGACGATATACCTAATATCGTATACAGAGAGGGGAGCAGAATAAAGGACAACGGATTCTCGTTTGTTCCGGATCTTGATTATCAAAAGTATGACTACCTTGAGATCGTTAAAAGCTCTATAAGATCTATGGATGTTGTTGGCCATATGCCATATTGTGACTGGGCAAAGGAACCGGTAGCTATGGTGCTATCAGTCCATGGATGTTCGTTTGGCTGCATAATATGCGGCGGATCTCACTTCGCTTTCAAGAACTTCTACAGAAGAGCGGGGCCGATTTACAGGTCCGCTGAGAAGTTAGTTCAGGATATAATGAGCGTTAACAATGATCTGAAAATTCCGGTATTCGTTGTAGGGGACATACTGATGAGACCACCAAGAGAAAGGGAATACATATTTAAAACGTTAAAAAAGGAGGGGGTTGATATACCGATGCTTTTCGAGGTTTTTTACCCCCATCCGAAAGAGGAGCTTGAGGACCTTGTTAACGTCACTCACGATGTATCCATGGAGATTTCACCTGATACTTCCAACGATCAGATAAGGTTTAAGAACGGAAGACCATATAAGAATAAAGAGCTGGAAGCTTTTATTACAAATTTCCTCAAGCTAGGCGGCAAGAAAATGGATATATATTTCATTGTTGGCCTATCAGGGCAGACCCGGGAGGACGTTTTAGACGATGTTAAGTATTCTGAAATGTTACTAAAAATGAACAACAATGATAAACGCCTTTTCACATTCACCTCCCCTCTTTCTCCTTTCCTTGACCCTGGATCTGCCGCATTTGAAAACCCACTTCTAGGTTACAAACTTAGATTCAGGAAACTTATGGATCACTACTATGCTCTTGATACAGGTAGAACTTGGGAAGATTTTCTAAATTACGAAACACAATGGATGGACAGACAGACAATAGTGGATACAACATACGAGGCCATTGATTCTCTACTGAAGGTGAAAGAAAAATTAGGATACATAAGCACCGAAGAATATGAAAATTCGCATAACATCATTGAGTCCAGTAAACTTGCTGTCAAGCTTGCAAGAGCTGGGGACTACGGCATGATGGAAAAAGGTGATGTGTTAATAAGATCTTGTGCTGGAAAATACACGATTCTTAAGAAGCAAATAATGTGGGGATCGGGAAGCAAGGGCGAGAGGAGTCTCATTTTCATGATTTATAGATATCTTCACTCATCTAGGAAATGAAATTGCGGCAAACATAATTATTGTTGTTGCCAATTTGGAATCAGATGAATGTCGTTGAGTTCCTAAAGGCACTAAAAGCTCCCTTATATTTCACCAGTATCAGCCCAGTCCTGGTCGGATGGGCATTCTCTTCATTCAGGATCTCCTATCTAGTTGTTTTATTGTTAATAGTAACGGTCTCAATGCAAGCAGGCATGAACCTTGCTATGGATTATTTCGATCACAATAGCGGAAGGCCTTTAAGGAATGAAGATACTTTCTTTCCCTTAGGGTCGTTATTCATTGAGAAATATCGAGTCAACCCTGCTACAGTAAGGTTATCATTTCTAATTATGATGCTCGTGGCAGTAGTATTCGGATTGAGCGTTGTGTATATTACGCGAAATCTTATTCTCCTTTACTTTGGACTTTTTGGAGTTTTCATCTCCTTGTTATACGTAATTCCCCCTATCAAGCTAGGCGCGAGGGGTATTGGGGAATTATCAACTTTTTTTTCCTTTGGACCACTCGCTGTTATCGGTACAATTATTGCAATTGGAGGAAATGTGACTAGTGAGGCTATATTCGTATCTGTGAGCCTTGGATTGCTTGCGTCTGCAATACGCTACCTCCACCATATTCCGGAAGATAGTCCTGATGGAAAGCGCGTTAGGCACTTTAAAGTCGTCTATCCTATCCTTGTGATCGGAGCTTCCATAATTATTTCTATATTCAAGAACCTCGAGATCCCTGCACTGATCGTGTTTGCAGGTTCGCTCATTCACATTGCCTTTCTCCCGAGGCAGCCTATCAAGATTTCTAGGAAAACTAACATCTCTGTCCTTATCCATTTCAGTTTTACAGTGCTCGTGCTGGTGTTCCTAGCACTCAGACTTTAGAGGCTCCTATTAACGTACCTTTGAATTTTTTGCCCTGTATACATGCGAACACGTTGTCCATGTCTTTGAACGAGACTATCTTTATCGTTATGTTGCTCCTCTGAGCAATGTTAAGTGAGAGTGCATCTATAGGAAAATTTGAGCCTGCACCCCTCTTTTCAGCCAGTATCATTGCTGCTGCATCTGAGAAACTGGCATTTCTAATCTTCTTAGCTCCGGGAATGTCCGGTCTCTTGTCGTAGAGGGCATCAATATCAGTGACATTGACAACACTCTTCGCCCCAACAGCCTCAGCTAGGAGAAGTGATACAGCATCTGTCGTATGACCGGGTTCAGTGCCACCCATAACAACCTTACCATAAAGTTGCAGGTCCTTAACGGCGGAATTAATATTTTCTGGAATTTCCAAAAGCCCTCCAAGGGCTAGAGATAGCGAGAGTGCGTTAATTCTGGTAAAGTAAATTCCAACTATGTCGAGTTGATATTCCCCTACCCCCATCTTTCTAAGCCACGCTATCTTTTCCCTTGCGAGGGGGCCCCCACCGACAACAATGGCATAAGAACTCTCGTCCCTTATTCTCTCTATGAACTCTTCCAGATAGACCTGTCCATCTTTAGAAAAGATTGAACCTCCAAGGCTAATTATCGGTACGGTCACACGGCAACAAGATATAATAGAATAAAAACTTCACGAGTGAGAACAAAATGCCAGATGTTGAAAAGGCTGAGGAGGTCTTCAGCAAAATTCCCTACATTTACGATAAGATGAACACACTCATGTCAATGGGTATGGATGTGTTCTGGAGAATAAAGCTCCTTAGCATAATAAGATCGGCAGGGATTATCCTGGACATTGGAACGGGAACAGGTAAGTTGGAGAGCCTTAACAGTTATCATGCGAACTTTATCGGTATAGATGTAACAAGAGAAATGATTAGTTTGAATGGGAACAAAGGTCACCTCCTTCTCGCCAGTGCAACAGAGCTTCCTTTTAAAAAAGATACATTTGATGCTGTCATTTCAGCCTTTGTTCTAAGGAATCTTCCTTCAACTGAAAAATATTTCTCTGAGGCCTTTAAAGTGCTTAAGCCCGGCGGTATTATGGCAAATCTCGATGCTTTCCCAGAGGAAAGAAGGGTTATTTCGAATCTGTTTTCATTGTATTTCTACCGTTTTATTCCCTGGATTATGGGAAAGACCAGATATTCTGAATCTTATCAATATTTGGCAAGGAGCGTGAGAGAGTTTAAAACACCAGATATCATAGTAGCTGAGATGGAAAGGGTAGGCTTCTCAGATATATCAATAAAGAAATTTGTTTCGCCTTCAGCCGCTATTATCTATGGAAAGAAGATTTGAGATAACATATTAATCCGTGTTTTTATTGTAATATGATGAAGAAAGACCTTCTAGATATCATATGCTGTCCCGTTTGCAAGGGGGATCTTGTTCTGTCAGTCGACAGCATTGAAGGTGATGAGATTATAAAGGGAACATTGGAGTGCAGGAATTGCAATTACAGGTATCCTATCGAGGACGGGATACCAAACCTTCTTCCTCCAAAATGAAGGAAATTGAAGGGGTACCCGCCAGTCTCTGCGTTAGATGCAAGGGAGCGAGGCTTCTCTGCGGTAAGTCATCCTGTCCTATAGTAACAAAGATCTACCTGACATCCTCTATTCCTATCACAAGGGATAGAGTTGCAGGAAGTAGTCCACCTTCTGTATTTATCGGTCACAGTGGATATCCGAAAGTCAGGGCCGGACCCGCAATGCCTGATATGAATGGAGACACCTCAATATACGATATGCCAATGAGGTGGGGGGAATATACCGTTGAGGAGATTGCACGCCTTCGTTTCTCCCTGTTCAGAGGTTATAAGATCGTCCATGTAAATGAAGCATCAGATCCCGGAAAGTACATACGCGACCTCCAGGATATTGCAATTTCTTCAAGACCAGTGGATGGGGAAATTGAATATTCACGATTTGAACCGGCGATTGACTATTCGCCTGAAACTCAGCCTTTCGGTCCGGGGGGTGTACTTAAAAAATTTGAACATTCCTGGGGGTCTTCAGATCCGGAATTGGAGAAAGCGTATTATGATACAGATCTCGGTGTAAAGGACGCTATATATGCGCTATATAGGAACGGAGATGTGTATAGAATTCAGAAAGCTCTTTCAACAGGTGCCCTTGGGAGAGCGAGACACAGGAAGATAGTTCCAACTAGATGGGCGATAACTGCGGTAGATAAGACGCTTGCAGATATCTTCACTTCGGATATTCTAAGATTTGAGGAGGTCGATTCGTATCTATATTTTCACATAAGAAGGATTGGCAATGAGTACTACATCTTAATTCTCCCTAGCTCATACTGGTTTGA
>JAVYOD010000028.1:0-14019 GCA_038734825.1 Thermoplasmatales archaeon | reverse complement strand
GGAGGGAGCTCGTGTTTGCCAGTCGTAGTGATTTAGAAGATTTCGGCTGGATCCTGAATGAGGAAGGGGATATCTCAATAGTAATTCCTGGTGATTCATTCTCAGCCACAACCCATTTTACCATATACAAGGAATGCAGGAAAAAAGGGCTTCAGGTAAGGGTTTTCCACAATTCGTCGATATTCCCAGCGGCTGCGACAGCACTAGGACTGCAACTTTATAAAGTAGGTCCACCAGTATCTATACCAAGGTTCACAGATAATTTTAAACCAACATCGCCCTATCTTAAAATTAAGGAAAATATTGAAAGGGGGCTGCACACGATCCTTTTACTAGATACGGAGCCACCTATGACTTTAAACGAGGCACTGGATGAAATTTTCTGGATGGAAAGTTCATATCCGGAAAAAATATTTACGGAGGATAGAGAGATCGGCGTTGTTATGGCGTTGGGTACAGAGAAGGAGAGGGTAGTCTATGGAAAGATATCTGACGTAAGGACGCTTAAGCCGGAAAGTCCAACAACCATAGTGATACCCGGAGTTCTTCACTTCGAGGAAATAGAGGCACTTGACCTATTCAGGATTTAACCTTTTCCTGTTATTAGACACTCATAAAGATTTATTACTCCGTTAACATATACAGAAAAAGTGGGTGAAATGATGCAATCAGCACAAATGGCCTATGATAGGGCTATCACAGTATTTTCCCCTGATGGAAGATTATTCCAGGTAGAATACGCTAGAGAAGCTGTTAAGAGGGGTACGACTGCGATAGGTATCATTTTCCAGGATGGCGCAATCCTGATGGCGGATAAGAGGATAAAGAGCGGACTGATAGATGAGAGAAGCATAGAAAAGATATTTGCCATCGACGGTCATATCGGGGCAGCCACCTCAGGTCTAATAGGTGATGCGAGAATTTTAATTGATCACGCCAGGATTCAGGCTCAATCAGAGAAAGTTACTTACGGTCAGGAAATAATCGTCGAGTCCTTGGTAAAAAAGGTCTGCGATCTTCTTCAACAATACACTCAATATGGAGGCGTTAGGCCTTTCGGTGCCTCCCTTCTAATAACTGGTATAGATGAAACGGGGATAAGTCTCTATGAAACAGACCCGTCAGGTCTCTCTACTGGATACAAGGCAGATGCCATAGGTTATGGGAGGGATGCAGCAATGGAACTGCTAGAAAAGGAATATAGGAGCAATATGAGCCTTAAGGAGGCAGCCGACCTCGGTTACAGGGCGCTTAAGGCCGGTCTCGAACAGGGACAAACGTTGGGCACGGTTAGCGTTGGTCTCATAAAGAAGGGGGAGAAGTTCAGAATTTTATCTACAGAGGAGGCCATTAAGCTTACGGGCTCAAAGTGAGAAGTCAGATGGTAAAGGTAGAAGATGCCCTAGTAGCAAGATACGAGTCTAAAGGACACCGCTTTGAGGTTCTGATAGATGAGAGGCTTGTCGATCTTATCAAATCTGGAAAAAATGTAAATGTAACCGACTATCTGGCTGCAGATATAATATTTAAAGACAGCAGCAGGGGAGACAGAGCATCTGAGGAAGCAATTCGTGAAGTATTCGGAACACAAGATCTTTCTACTGTCGTCTCAGAGATAGTCAGGAAAGGGCAGGTTCAGCTAACAACAGAGCAGAGAAGAAAGATGATCGAGGAAAAAAAGCGTCAAATCGTGGAGATCATTTCTAGGGAATCTATGAACCCGCAAACGGGGGCTCCACATCCACCTCAGAGGATAGAAAAGGCTATTGAGGAGGCAAAGGTAAGGGTGGATCCGTTCAAGAGTTCAGAGGAGCAAGTTAACGATGTACTTAAAGCGATCAGGGTACTGCTTCCGATAAAGTTTGAACACGTGAAGATGGAGATCGAGGTCCCAGGGAATGAATATGGGAAAATATACTCAGAACTTGCAAGGATGGGGCAGATTCTGAAGGAAGAATGGAAAGGCAATGGGAATTATAGCGCATTGGTCGAGATACCTGCAGGTATACAAGACCAGCTTTATGATTTCCTAAATAAGAGAACAAAAGGGAACGTAAGTATTAGATTGGTTAAATAGAGGTGAATATTGTTGGATACGCAGAAAAAGATTGTTTTGCCAGGCGAGGAGATAGATTTAGGTGGTATGAAACAGGGAAATGGCATCTACCATGAAAATGGGAAATACTACGCATATCAGATGGGCATTCTCCAGTTTTATAACAATTACGCAAACATAATACCCCTCTCGGGCAAATATTATCCAGTTAGGAACGACAGAGTTATAGCTAAGGTCATTGACATAGCACCTTCGTTCTGGATTATGGACATAAGAGGACCTTACCCAGGATTTCTTCATATAAACGACACTCCGTGGAAGAATGTAGATCAGGATCTTAGCAAGATTCTGGGTATTGGAGACACGGTATTTGCAAAGGTCAATGAAATAACAGAGTCAAGACAAATATGGCTCTCGATGAAAGATGCCGGGCTGAGGAAGCTTGAGGGGGGGCATATAATAATGGTGCAGCCCACAAAGGTTTCTAGGATCATAGGTAAGGGTGGTTCAATGGTTAACACTATAAAGGAGCTCACTGGTGTAAAAATACAGCTTGGTCAGAATGGGGTAGTTTGGCTGGAGGGGCAGGAGGAAAAGCTTCTAATAGTAACGAGAATACTTCGTTACATCGAGAAAGAAGCTCACACAACTGGTCTCACTGACCGGGTGAAAAAGATACTGGAAGAGAGTAGGTGATTGAATTGGGTATGGAAGGTGGTATGAAACTGATTAATGAAGATGGCTTGAGAATAGATGGGAGGAAGTTCAACGAACTTCGTCCAATCAGAATTGAGGCTGGAATACTGAACAGGGCTGATGGTTCTGCTTACATTGAATGGGGAGGCAACAAGATATTAGTAGCCGTTTACGGGCCGAGAGAGGCATTCCCCAAGCATACACAGAATCCATCTAAGGCGGTTATAAATGCGAGGTACAACATGGCCGCATTCTCTGTTGATGAGAGGAAGAGGCCAGGACCAGACAGGAGGGCCATTGAGATAAGCAAAATCGTTGGGGAGGCTCTTGAATACGCAATATTCACCGAGCAGTTCCCCAGGACAAGCATAGATGTCTACATAGAAGTTCTCCAGGCTGACGCTGGAACAAGGATAGCAGGCCTTACGGCCGCCTCTGTTGCGCTTGTTGACGCAGGGATACCAATGAAGGACATGGTTGTTGGATGCGCAGCTGGTAAAATAGAGGGCCACGTGGTCCTAGATCTGAACAAGGAAGAGGACAATTATGGCGAAGCTGATCTTCCCGTAGCGATAATCCCGCGGACTCAGGAAATGGTCCTTTTGCAGATGGATGGTCATATGACAAAAGACGAATTGAAGGAGGCATTGGAAATGTCAAAGAAGGCAGCTTTATACATATCAAATTTGCAGAGGGAAGCACTTCTAGCCAAATACAGGGAGGAGAAGGAGGTGGAAAGAAATGAGTAAGAGCTCAGATGAAATAGTTTATGGTCTGAAAAGGGAATACCTAGAGAAGATATCGGAACAGGGTAGCAGGATTGATGGAAGAAAGTTTGACGAAATAAGGAAATTTACTATAAACACAAATTTTGTCCCGAGGGCGGAGGGATCTGCAGAAGTTAAGCTTGGAAATACGAGGGTACTTGTTGGAGTAAAAATAGAACAGGGTGAGCCTTTCCCAGATACGCCAAATTCTGGTATACTGACAACAAACGCAGAACTTCTTCCCATGGCTTCCCCTACATTCGAATCTGGCCCTCCAAACGAAGACTCCATTGAGCTTGCGAGGGTCGTGGACAGGGGTATACGGGAATCAAAGATGATAGATCTTGATAAGCTTGTCATAGAGGAAGGCAAGAAGGTATGGGTGGTTTTCGTAGATATTCACGTGCTTGATTACGACGGCAATTTAATAGATGCAAGTTCTCTAGGTGCTGTTGCCTCGCTTCTGACGGCAAAGGTGCCTGCATCAAAGATAGGTCAGACAGATTATAAGCTCCCGGTTAGCCATGTTCCAGTTATGTTGACATTCGCAAAGATAGGATCTTCAATGGTTGTAGACCCGTGTCTTGAAGAAGAAGAAGTAGCTACCGCGAGACTGTCCATAGCCACTGATGAAAACGAAAATATAGTTGCGATGCAGAAAGGTCTGGCGGGAAGCATAACTGAGGAAGAACTATTCTCAGCAGTTGATAGGTCTATTAGGTTGGGAAAGGATATTAGGGAGAAATTGATGAGGTTGTGAGGCCATGACGAAGAAAACAAAGAAAGTTGGAAGTGCAGGAAGGTTTGGTCCGAGGTACGGTTCAACGGTGAGGAAGAGGTGGCTCGAAATGGAGAATTTGAGAAAGGCCTCGTATCTGTGTCCTAGGTGCCATCACATTTCTGTCAAAAGAGCGCATCCGGGGATATGGGAGTGTAGGAAATGCGGCTTCCAATTCGTGGGGGATGCCTATGCGCCTGAGGTAGGCACCGAATTCAAGAAGGTGAATATAGAAAATGTTTAAATGCGTAAGATGCGGGAGGGAGCTCAAGGACGAGAACGACACTGCGCAGTTTGAATGCGAATGCGGCTCCAAGGTATTCATTAGGGTTCCAGGGAACGTTGTAAAAACAGTTGAAGTAAAGTAGATGGTTGCGTGTGCAGTTTGCCAAAAGAGGCTGAACCTAAAAGAACCAGTTGGAACTCCGGATGAGTGCGAATACTGCGGTGGAATTCTTTCGCGTATCGATGATTTTTTCGAGATATTCAAGGATTTTTATTTCCAATTTGAGATCGGTAGTTTCCTCATAGGGGTCAAGGCAGATAAAAACAGACTACAGAAAGAAATGAAGGTGATCGAAGATGAGAAACTAGATATCAGAAACTTTAAAAAAGAGTTCGAATCAAAACTAGGTTCTCGCATAGAGGATGAGCTGCATCTTAAAGCAGATTTCACCAAACCGGATGTCATATTCACAGTTGATCAGAGAAATCTATCCTACGATTTCTGGATCAGACCAGTATTTGTGGTAGGCAGGTACCGTAAGAATGCAAGGGGAATACCTCAGTCACCTTGGATATCTCCTGCCCCTGGTAGGGAAGGGCGATCAATATCAGAGTACATTGGTGAAAATATCAAGGATGCACTGGGAGGTACAAATTACAACTTTTACGCATCAGGAAGGGAAGACGTGGATGCACTGATGCTTGGAGATGGCAGGCCATTCTATGTGGAAGTGATAAATCCTAGAAAAAGGAAGGTGGAAGGAGCTGAGATAACAAGAAAAATAAGTGAATCATCAGGTGGAAATGTTGAAGTACTAGAGCCAAGGGTTGCCTCGGAGGAAGAGATAGATGTTCTGAAAAGGGCACGTCCAAATAAGGTCTACGAGGTCTCGTTTAGCACAGATAGGAAGTTGAATGATGATCTAATTCGTAAACTTTCTTCTTACTCTGGAATCGTTATATCTCAGAGAACTCCTACAAGAGTTCTACCTATAAGAAAGGATATTTCCAGAAAGAGAACAATTTTCAGTATAAAGGTTCTTAATTGGTCTGATTATCAGGTCAGATTATGGATAGAAGCAGAAGCAGGAACTTACATAAAGGAGTTTATAACAGGGGATTCCGGGCGAACAGAACCTAGTATTTCGAAGGATTTAAAAGTAAACGTTAAAATAGATTATCTTAATGTGCTTTCAGTTAAATAGGGGATGGCAAGATGGCAAAAATGTCTCACGGGCCTAGGGCCAAGACTCGCTCCAAACTAAGAAAGAAAGGAAGTGAAAAGGCCCCTCTGACTGTCAACAGGCTGATAAGAAAATTCGATATAGGGGACAGAGTAGCCATAGATATCGAGCCCTCAGTCCACGATGGAATGCCATTCAAGAGGTTTCAGGGATTAACTGGTATAGTTGAATCAAAGAGAGGAGATGCGTATATCATAGGGATTAATGATCAGGGGAAGAGAAAATCTGTAATATCTTACCCTGTACACCTAAAAAGAGTGTGAAATCTTTTTATGAAGATCACCTATATTCCTTTATCAAAGGCGAAAGAACTACTGATCGAGGCTTCATCTACAAGAGAATTGAATCCATTACAGGAGTCAGCGCTTAAACACCTCAAGAAATTTTCTAAGCTTGATGGAGAAGTGGCAGAGCGGGTCTGTGATGAAT
Source organism: Thermoplasmatales archaeon (assembly GCA_038734825.1). Classification (GTDB taxonomy): domain Archaea; phylum Thermoplasmatota; class Thermoplasmata; order Thermoplasmatales. The sequence continues at coordinate 7,824 of JAVYOD010000028.1, read as the reverse complement.
TAGTTTCTCTAGGCTTGGATCGAGCAGTTGCCGTTAAGATCGTTGATATCATGCCAGGAACGATCGACGAACTCAGAGCTATCATATACCCCCAGGTACAAAATCTTGATGCAGCACTTGGAGAAAAAATTCTGGAAACGCTGCAAAAGAACAGGTGATATTTTGGAGGAATACGCCTACATTCTCGACATCCTACCTCAGGGAAGGATGGAGGAGAAGGCATTCAAAAGGGTTCCGATCGCACTGGCAATAGGAGAGGAGGAATTCAAGCTCTTCGAGCTCATCCCTAAGCCTGGAGAGGCTTTAGCGATAGGTGACAGGGTGTACATAGGCAAAGACATTGAAAAGAGGGATAAGATAGGAAGCGTAAAGAGGAGGATATCTTACGAAGAGCTTACACCTGCAGCACAGAGTGAGCTGGAGTTTGTAGTGATGCAGATCGTACAGCGCAACGAAAAGAGGTTTGTAACATTTTTCAACGAAGCTCAGCCAGTCACCACAAGGCTTCATCAATTAGATCTGCTCTACGGAGTTGGGAAAAGTTTGATGTGGGAAATACTTGATGAGAGGAAAAAAGGGCCATTCAATAGTTTCCAGGACCTGAAATCAAGGGTTAAAGGGTTGAGGGATCCAGAGCGTATGATCACTGAGAGGATATTGAGGGAACTTAAAAATAAAGAAGAGAGACACAGGCTGTTCGTCTCGAGTTAAATATGGGAAAAAAGAACAGGGAAGGTATTAATTTTCTTATAGATGAAGAAGTAGCAAGGAAGATAGTGAGCCTTGTTAATGTATATGATAAAGATGTGTTAGAAGTAGGTGGGGGATTAGGCCAACTGACCAAGTACATCAGTGGTTACAGGACTCTAACCATTATAGAAAAGAGAAAAGAGTTCGCCGAGAGATTGAGGAGCATGTTTCCTAACGCGAATGTAATACAGGGGGACGCGCTCAGAGTTGAATGGCCAGAATTTCAAGTTTTTATATCTAACACTCCCTATTCCATATCCACACCACTCCTTGAAAGGATCAGAAACAGCAAATTTGATTACGCGGTTGTTACAGTCCAGAGGGAGGTTGCCGATAGGATAACGGCTTCTCCTGGTTCAAAAAACTACTCAAGGCTTACAGTTATGATGAACATGAAATTCCAGGTAAAAAGAATGTTTGACATACCTCCTAACAAGTTTTTCCCAAGGCCAAAGGTTTACAGCACTGTACTCTTGATGAGAAAAAAGGAAACGAATATTGATCCAAGTATAGAGGCGTTCGTAAGGGATCTCTTCTCACAAAGAAGAAAGAAAATAAAATGGCTGGTAAATTCTGCAAAGTATGGAGATAGGAGACCTGAAGAACTAAACCTGGATGAGTTTTTGGATCTTTTCGATGAGTTTAACGCGACGCGACGATCTTTATGACATCACCGTTTTCTAATATGTAATCCCTTCCTAGGGTTCTCTTTGTTCTCCCGTTTATGGCCCTGATGAACCTTTCTCCAAGATCTGTATGTACCTTGTACGCCAGATCAAGGGCGGTAGCCCCTTTACGCATGAGAATTGCGTCTGGAAGTACATTCCCATTCTTGTCAGTCCAGTGGTTCTCATCCTCCACTGGATATACAACAATAAGGTTCAAAACTTCATAGACAATTCTTTCGAGACTTTGCTGAACACCTGTACCCCCATTATTATTTAGGTAAAGTGCGACTTTTTTAAGTGCTTCCCTCTGAGACTGTGTGAGTATTTCATCCCTGAGTATCTTGAAGCTTCCATCACCAGGAACGTATTCTATCAGACCACTCCTAGCTGCCCTCTTCAAGACAAGCTCATAATCTCCAGAAACGACTGAAACACCCCTGCTTTTCAGTTTTTTTGCCGCCTCCATGCTTATGAGATCTCCTTTTGATGCAACTATAATACCTGGCTTAGATATTTTCAATATCTCATCAGCAAGAGTGCGTGTAACATCCTTATTCCACTTTCTTAGGTCTGACGGTATTGGCGTGTTTTTTATTGCAACTGAGAGATCCTTTATGTCTATACCCAGACCTGAAACTCTATCGTAAATAATATTTTCTAGCTTCCCTCCCTCGCTCTCTAGCTTCCTTAGACCTCTTTCGAGGCCGTCTGAAATTATATCAGAGAGCCACATCACTATCTCCTCATGAACGAAGTCAGCATCGTCGAGTGGATCCACAGATCCTGGTTCTACGGGATTACCGTTTCTGTCTAAGGAGCCAGTGGCATCAATTACCTGTATGAAACCGTCAGCACGTCTGAGATCGTCCAAGAATTTATTACCTAGACCCTTACCCTCATGCGCCCCAGGAACTAATCCAGCAACATCCATAATCTCGATAGGAACCATCCTTATTCCATTGACGCATCTTCCAAATCTTGGATTGCAAGCCTTTCCCAATTCCGTGTGGGGGCATCGTGCCCTGACGTAAGCAACGCCCCTGTTAGGATTTATTGTTGTGAACGGGTAGCTTGCAATTTCAACTGTATTTTCAGTTAAGGCCGAAAAATATGTACTTTTTCCAACGTTTGGCTTACCTATAACACCTATAAATGTGCTCATTGGATCGATGCCTCAACCAAACCAAGCCCTCTAGGGCATTTTCTTGAAAGAAGCTTTTCTATTTTTATCTTTGACCTGTCTTTGGCAAAACTAAGGATACAGATCTCTGCTAGAGGGCAATCAAAATCGTCGCAGTCCGGCTTCTTATATGTGACCTTTGCGCCTTCCTTTGCGATGGTTTTGGGGATCATCAAGCTTCTCTCCATTTCATCAACTTCGACTGTGAATACCTTGTTGTCCTCGTGTATGTAGCATTTATGTTCCTTCTCCCTTGATTTAACGACGACGTATAGTTCTCCAGGTTTTAAGTTATGGCAGACATTCTTTAGGTTACATACATTGCACTCTGGAGCTGGACCGATGTACTGGAATACCTTCCCACTGGCGTTAAGGCTGCTAGGAACTAGTGTGATTATCATCAGGCAACTCCCGTAATATGAAGGGCTTCACGCGCAGCCTCCTCACTCAACCCATTCTCGCCTAGTACCGTGTACCGATCAGGCCTCGTCTTATGTGCCATCATAAGTGCCTGTACTGCATCTTCTTCAGTTAGAGATACCTGATCTAGCTTTGTTGGTGCTCCGATGGTCTGAAGTGTATTTTTTATAAGCATCCAGTCGCCTCCATGAAGGTACATAGAAATTATAGATCCAATACCACATAACTCTCCATGCAAACCCGTGCCCTTCTTGATTGAATCAACAGCATGCGCAAACATGTGTTCTGATCCTGATGCGGGTCTCGAACTCCCAGCAACACTCATTGCGATACCTGAAAAAACTATTTGTTTAATGACAAGCCAAACACTCTCTTCAAGCCCGGGCTTTATCTGTGCGGCATTGTTTATTATCTCCTTGGCTGCGAATTCAGAGATGGAATAAGCAGAGCTGCTGATTCGTTCTGCCTTCAACCTGTGAGCTAAGCTCCAGTCCTTGAGAGCAGTCAGGTTGGATAGCACATCAGCAGCACCAGATGCCAAGAATCTGAAAGGAGCGGTAACGATTATCTGTGTGTCCGCTATAATTGCAGCTGGCATAGCGGCCTCAACGGAAGTTGAAATACCATTCTTACTTATCGATGCCCTTGGACTAGCAACGCCATCGTGACTTGCCGATGTTGGAATAGATATAAAATCAAGGCCCAGATCATATGCGCTCTTCTTTGCAATATCTATCTTCGTCCCTCCGCCAATTCCTAGTATAACCTTTGCTCCGAATGCTTTGGTTTTTTCCTTTACGACCTGAACGTTCTCTTCAGTTGCAGATCCGACGATTACAAAATCGGTATTGATACCAGACTCTTCAAGTATTTTTCCGACCTTTTCTCCTGCCAATTTCAGGGTTTTGCTGCCCGTCACTATTATGCCCCTGTTCGAACTTGTAATCTTCTTGAATACATCTGCTACTTCCTGTATAGCCCCGTGGCCACCGATGACCTCACGTGGGAGTATCATCTTTGCCAGTTTTTCAAATGGCACGAGGCCATATTCAATATTCGTTATTTATTTCTTCCTAGAGAATAAGTTACGTACCTTCATTCCAAGAGTGAATATACTGAATCTGCTTCTTAGTTAGGGTATCTATTGTTATTCCACGGGATTTCAGGAACATTTTAGCAACAGATGTGTCGATCTCGCTCGGCACTGGGTACACCTTTGGAGCCAGACCCCTGTTTTTTGAAATATATTCAGCTGTGAGCGCCTGAATAGAGAAAGAGAGATCCATGATCTCAACAGGATGACCCTGTCCTGCTGCAAGATTGACAAGTCTTCCGTCAGAAAGTATATAAGCCCTTTTTCTTCCTATCTTAAACATTTTAACATTTTTCCTCACTTCAATACCCTTTCCAAATTCTCTCTCTATTTCTTCAACAGCAACTTCATTGTTGAAGTGACCAGAATTTGCTAGTATTACTCCATCCTTTGAGTTCTTCAGCATATCTGCTGTAACTATGTCCCTGACTCCAGTTGCTGTAATTACTAAATCTGCATCTTTCAGTGCATCTCTCATTCTCTTAACATCAAATCCATCCATGTGAGCCTCTATCGATTTGAACGGATCTATCTCCGTTACTGTTACCTTTGCACCCATCCCTCTCATCCTATTTGCAATTCCCCTGCCACACCAGCCGTATCCTGCCACTACAACATTCTTTCCGGCCAGAACTAGATTGGTTGCTGATAGCACCCCATCTATTGTGCTCTGTCCTGTCCCATACCTGTTGTCGAATAAATGTTTCATAAGGGCATCGTTAACGTCGAACATGGGGAATTTCAAAGCACCTTCTTTCTCCATGTTTTTAAGTCTGATCACACCCGTGGTTGTCTCCTCGTTTCCCCCAATTATATTCTCATACACATCCTTCCTCTGAAGCGCGAGAGTTGTTAGATCCCCGCCGTCATCCACTATAATATCTGGCTCGAACTCGAGAGTTTTCGAGAGATATTCATAATACTCATCCCGACCAATGCCTTTCTTCGCGTAGACATCTACGTGGTAATCCTTCTTGAGAGAGTCAGCCACCTCATCATCGGTGCTTAGCGGATTGCATCCGGCAATCCTGACACTAGCACCTGCCACTTTTAGTGTGTACGCAAGTGCCGCAGTTTTAGCTTCGAGATGAAGTGCCATCGCAACTTTTAACCCCTTTAATGGCTTCGTTTTTGAAAATCTAGACCTTATTGCACCGAGAACTGGCATCCATGTGAGCGCCCACTCTATCTTGTTACGCCCTTCCATAAAGGTTGAGTTAGTGTTTCCTTAAACCTTTTTTGATTTTTACCAGAAATCCGTTTCCGAGCTTGGTTACTTCGATATTCTCGAAGGATATAGGGGTTGGTACTCTGTCCAACATTGGAACTCCTGCATTTCCTATAAGTACCGGGGAGTAAAAGATGTCGATCTCGTCCCAAACATCAGCTTTTATGAACGATGTTATAATAGACATCCCACCCTCAACCATTACAGTCCTGTAGCCCATAGATCCGAGTTCATCAGCCACATATCTTGCATCCGGTACCTGACTGGGAGCTTTCTTCAGGATAACATTCGATTCAAACGTACCCCTGAAGTCTTCTAAGGTGGCAGAAGAACCGCAAAATATAACGACATTTCTCTTGTATTTGAAGAGCCTGGCATTGGTGTTAACCCTCAGGTGGGAGTCAAGAATGCAGACGTCAGGAATATTTTCGGACTGGAAATATTTCGGATTAATTGTAAGCTTTGGATCGTCCATGTTTACGGTATTTTTTCCTACCACTATAATATCTGATTCCGACCTCAACCTATGAACCCTTTCCATATCTTCCAGGTTTGAGAATTTGAATTGCTTTCCATTTTCTCCAGATATTTTTCCATCTAGCGAAGATGCGAAGTTCAAAACGATGTACGGCTTCAATGCAAAAGGATGATTAAATCCTGAGTTTATATATCTTGTTCTGAAATATGGATTTTTGACGAAGAGGTGCCATAATGAGGGAACAATAGAAGCGTTATACCACTGCCTTTCCCCAACATCAATTCTATCTCAATATGCTACATTCCAATTTTATTTGATTTATTAAATGAATTATGGGAATTCCAATAATGGGAATTACAATGGATGTCGAAGCAACCCTTTTTTATCATTAGTTTCGCTTACGCTCCCATCTCTTTTTGAGCTAAAGAAATCTATGGGTAATCATAGTTCTAATGAGACTTCCTACAAAATTATTCAAGCTCATGCCAAGTTTAACTTAATATAAAAAGAATAGATCGGAACTAGTTGAACGTAAGGCAATTTATAGCACTGATCAGGATACCGTCTCTCACAGCAACCATTGTACCATTATTAGTTGGCGGAATAATAGCAAGGAGAGCGGGTTCATTCTCCCTTTTATTCTGGATCCTCATGTTTGTCGCATCTTTGTCAATGCAGATCGGTGTTAATGTATTCAACGAGCACGGAGATTTCATTAAAGGAATAGACAGGACGGTATCGCATGGATTTGCGGGAGTAATAGTCAGTGGCCAGGCTACGGCCAGTGAAATCCTGTTCATTGCTATACTGTTTTACATAATATCAGCCATAATTGCTATACCTCTGGTACTATATCGAGGTGCTTTAATTCTCATTATGGGTCTGGCGGCATCGATAGTCGGTGTTTTGTACTCTGAAGGTCCATTGCCCCTCTCGGCAACTCCTTTCGGCGAAATATTCGTAGGTCTAGTAATGGGTTTAATGGAAATTATAGCAACAGAATTCGTATCGTGCGGCAGAATAACATATCTAGCCTATCTTACTTCTGTTCCAATCTCGATACTGGTTGCTTCTATTTTAGTGGCAAATAACATACGTGACATAGATAAAGACAGAGAAGCTGGAAGGAAGACATTAGTAGTAATAATGGGAGCAAGGTACTCGCGGATTACATATTATGGGATGATCCTCCTATCCTACTGCTGGCTACCTATTATGTATCTCTTGACAAGAAGAATCTTTATCAATCTGCCACTTTTGACGCTTCCAATTGCTGTTCTAGGATTTATAATGCTGCGAAAGAACGGATGGAAGCTGGGGGTGGAGATAAGCTCTGCAATATACCTGCTTTATGGGATAACACTCGCCGTATCAATACTCTGATGTCTCAGAGAAAATTTTGAAGCTATATTCAAAATTACTATTAAATTCAATAAGAATAGTAATGTCATTGCCCAGCCTGATCGCAGGTCAATGCACAGAATTCTAAGTTCAATAAATAAACATTGAAATATGACTTCTGTAGCAAGGTTCCATCAGCTCTTTAAAGTTCGACTTCAAATTATGGGGGGAGGCTAGCTTCAGATAGATATCAGATTGTTGGGATCCTAAAAAATTATGAATTTTGAATTACATAGCTAAATTTGAAAAGTGTCTGGTTTTTCAGATTAAGTTTTCATGGGCTAATAAATTAGTGACAAATATTAATTAGGGTAACCTAATTATGAATAAATGAGGCACAATAAGCAGGACTATTTCCTGACAATATGGGAGCTCATAGAGGCCTTTGGATATGCATCGGAGAAGACAGTATCGAAGAGGATGGGCATTTCATTACCTTCTGTGTGGGAAGAAATACACAAGTTGGAAAGGGAAAGGCTGATAAGGCTTGGAAGGCACGGTATAGAATTTACTTCTTTCGGATTAGACGCCGCGAAGAGGGTGGTAAGGGCTCACAGAATAACGGAATATTTTGTTTACGCTTATCTTGAAGTGCCGTGGGACGAA
>JAVYOD010000027.1:0-14171 GCA_038734825.1 Thermoplasmatales archaeon | reverse complement strand
GGAATAAATGGATCATTTGGAAGCATTGGAAGAGCGATCTACCCCTATTTCTTGTTGGCTTTCATAGCGTATTTCGCTTCAGAGGTTGCCGGCATAGGTATATTGGGGACGATAGGTGTTTTGGCCGCAATTTCCATGTTTATTGGACTCCGTGGATACTCAACGCCCCAGTATAAGGAGAAAAAGGGAGCCAAGGAGTGGAAGAGCACTCTAAGCCTAAGCATTCTTTTGCTTACGGCAATTTCACTCATAAGGTCTCTGGCATTCTATGGTATAGTGTCATGGATACCGGAATATCTTTCTTTCGATAGGGGCCTAAAAGCAAACCTTTCTTTGGGGTCGATGATGTCCCTTATGTATGTCGGAGGAATAGTTGGCCAATTGATATTTGGTCGGCTAGTAGAGGTATATGACAAGCGCAGGATACTTGCGACAACAACCGTACTTTCTGCTGCGTTGATGTATTTGTATATAATCACTTCGGGCACCCTTTCATATTTGTTTCTGGGGTTATTTGGGCTTGTGAATTTTAGCAGTTTTCCGATATTGATGTCAATGATTTCAGATTATGTTCCAAGAGAGAGCTCAACAACAACGAGCAATGCGCTGGTATGGAACGTGGGCGGGTCAGGCGGGCAGGCTTTGGGACCATTAATAGTTGGGGTTGCAATAGCAGGCAGTTACTCAAATCTGCCAGTGGTATTCGAGATACTACTCATATTAGCACTCGTCGCATCTGTCCTAACATTCGTGCTCCCAAAACCTGCGGTAACTAAGAAAGCTCCGATATTCGGATGATCTCACGTCTTAGAAATGCCCCGTAGCATTTCTAATTTTATCTTTTGGCGATAAGGAAAATATTTTACCATGGCCCATTAATGAGGTGCGGTGGGAAAATTGAGGAAGTGCATAGTTGGCGGAGTACTTCTCTTCAACGGGAGTATGGATAGAGTTCTTCTAATAAAACACAAGAAATTAGGGGTCTGGATTTACCCCGGTGGTCACATGCGACAGGACGAAAATCCTTTTGAATGCGCATTAAGAGAAACGTTCGAAGAAACAAGGGCATCCTTTCGTGTTATTTCCTCGACGAACGTGGAAATTTCCGGTGACGGTGCAGTCAGCCTTCCCAATCCACTGATAATAATGAAAGAAATAGTTCCATATCGTGAAGAGCCCCACGAACATTTTGATATGATCTATCTTGGCCTAGCTGATGATGATTCGTATCAGACGAACGATGAATCCTCCGATTCTGGATGGTTCAGCGAAGATCAGATAGAGGAGTTGGATACATTTGATAACGTAAAGAGCATTATCAGGTATGGATTCGACGTAATAAGACACAGAGGTGTCTCTGATAAAACTGCATAAATTTGCAAAGCACAAATAACGGAAATGTATGTGTTGATTCTTCTTAGTTAAGGTGCATTCTTGGACAGAAGTACGATAATCTTAAATGAGGGTTATTATCACATTGATATGAAAGAGGAAATAATTGAGTACACAACCTTTGATGGCTCAAAAGTCATGTCATTTTTGGCAGGTGAGAGGGAATCCAAAGCCGCGGTAATTGTAATACAAGAAATATGGGGCCTTACTAACTTTATAAAGAGCTATTCCAGGAGACTAGCTTCTTTGGGGTTTCTGGTTCTGGCTCCACACCTATATTCGAGGGAAGAAGAGAGGAATGTATTCACGGAAGAAAATATAGCTACTGCAATGCGACTTTTCTTTGAAGTTCCGACTGAACAGAGGAATGATCAATCGACCATAAATAAAATCTTGCAGAGAGCGGACGACAACCAAAGGGAAGTCATAAGGAGACTGATGATGGACAGGGGAGAAATGGAGGAAAGGATGCTCAAGGATTTGGGGATGGGGTATCAATACTTAAAGGACAATTTTAAACCTCGGAAATTTGGTGTCGTTGGATTCTGCATGGGCGGAGGGCTCTCCCTAAGGTTATCTACACAAATTCCACTAGATGCCACGGTAGCCTACTATGGAGCTAACCCCCCAAATATAGATGATATTTCTAAAATAAATGGCCCTATAAATGCAGTTTATGCAGGAGATGATCCAAGGATTAATTCCGGTATACCAGACCTTGTTTCGGCTTGCATTAAGTACAAGAAGCAGATAGAACTTAAAATATATCCAAATACAAAGCACGCGTTTGCGAATAGTGATGGAATTGCTTACAATAAGGATGCTGCAGAAGATGCCTGGGAAAGAGTTTCAAGATTTTTTAAGAGGTACTTAGCATGAGAGAAGATTTAATCCGTAACTGTTTTCTTACTTGGACATCAATCCTTGAGGAAAAGAATTCAATAAAAGAGATAGGCAATAATAAAAAAAAGTAATTACTTCCGCATCGCAACTGATATTGCCCCTACAGGGCAAGCAGTTACGCACGCGTTGCAAAATATACAGTCAGATTCCCTTATCGGGTCGCATTTGTCTGTCCTGTACTTGTTCCACTCATCGGATCCTTCTTCTACTTTCTTATCGTTGCCTGTACCCTTGTTCCCAGGATTGAGGAACCATTCGTAGACGTTAACAGGGCAGACGTCCATACAAGAACCGTCCGCTATGCAGGAGTCCCAATCCACTGCCACATTCGTTCCATGAATCCCCAACTTGGTAGGATAAGGCTTTCCATCTTTATCCAATCTCTGCTTTCCTTCTGCACGCACCTCGTGACCATTATGATTTCCGGTTACAGGGTATTCATCAGGCTTGTCAAAGAAATTATCATCTATTGGCTTTGAATTGAAGTCTACCTTGGCCATAATTGGAAAGAGTAAGATAATATTAATAATTTTTGACTTTTGCGGAACCTAGCAGAAGTTAAAGTTAGCTTAGAATATCTTAGGTACGTAGAATTTTTGACTTCGCAATTTCGAACAGCAAGCATATACCTCCGAACAAGGGGTCGCTAAATCAAAAAACATTAATATAAATTTCCAATGAGATATTATGGAATTTGCGTTTAGTATCACACCGCTAGTTATTGGGGTTGGTGAAGAAGTCGTAATCGCCATTGTGGTCCTTATAATCCTCGCGTTCCTTTTTTATTCCATTAAGGTAGTTAGGGAATATCAGAGGATTGTTGTTTTCAGATTTGGCAGGGCCCTGGCTGAAAAGGGTCCGGGTCTAGTATTCATATATCCAATAATAGATGTGCCTGTGAGGGTAGACCTGAGAGAGAGATTTCTAACTATACCTCATCAAACATGTATAACCAAAGATAATGCACCTGTTGATGTAGATTTCATAATATATTTCAAAGTTTTCAATGCGTCAGACTCTGTGATACAGGTTCAGAATTTTGAGGGTGCCGCGATGGGTATAGCCACAACAACACTCAGGTCTGTAATAGGCGATATTAACCTTGATGAGGTACTCTCAAAGAGGGAGAACATAAATGCTGTTCTTAGGACAAAACTTGATGAAGTAACAACTAGATGGGGAGTTAAGGTAACGAATGTTGAAATCAGAGAAATACTTCCACCCAAAAATGTTCAGGACGCGATGATAATGCAGATGAGCGCGGAGCGATCCAGAAGGGCAGTTGTCACTGAAGCTGAGGGAAAGAAGCAGGCGACAATTACTGTCGCAGAAGGCGATAAGCAATCTAACATCCTCAGAGCTGAAGGAGACAAACAGTCAGCAATATTAAGGGCAGAAGGATATGCACTAGCTTTGACCACTATATACAATGCAGCCAAGCAGATTGATGAAAAGACGATGGCGCTCCAGTATCTAGATATGATGAAGACTCTTGGCTCAGGTCAATCCACTAAGTACATCATACCTATGGAATTCACTGAAATGTTCAGACCGTTCGTAAACACTCTTAAGACCGCATCATCGAAATCAACTGATGACTCAGATTCAAATAAGAAAAAAGAATAAGCTGCAAAATGCCTAAGGAAGTAAGCAGACTGACTGTCAAATACGGCTACAGGACGATAGGCTTGCTTGTAGCCCTTACAATTTTTGCTCTATTTCTCCTTTCTGAATATTTTCTGGCTGGGCAGGTTGTCTTGTTCCTAGTACTTTCGATAATACTTCTCGTAGTAGTGGTATTTCTCTTCATCGGTTTTTCCCTAACAACTTCATCCAGGATAACTAAGAGATATTTTCACATTGAAAATTTAAAGGGGCAAAAGGGTAGTGTTGTCAAGGGTGTTCCAGCAGGCACAAAGGGGACTGTTACCGTTCTCAATGAAGACTGGAGCTTTATATGTGATTCAGATACAAATGACGGCGACGTAGTGACTGTGATAGATGTCCTTGAAGATAAGGTCACGTTAAGGGTCAAGAAACTTTCTTAACGTATAAAATTGCTTCCTTAACATCTATTACCTCAATCTCGTCGTTCTTTTTAATTTCATCTTGCGATATCGCAGTCCATTCTTCTGCCTGGACCAGCACTACACCCTTTCCCCCCGCAGCTATGTCTGTCACGGCCCTCCCTCTTTTACCGATTACGGTCTGTGGACCCAGCCTTGGAGGCCTTTTCATAACAGACCTCCGGAGAGCAATGAGGTACAGGGAGCCAATAGGTATAACGGTCGCCTCGAGTGCAATTATCGCATAACTCTCTCCATTCAAGGCTGGGTTACTTGAAGAATATGTCACCCCGAGGAGCATGATTAATCCTCCAACTATTATAAGACCTACTCCCCCCGCCAAAGCAAACCCGTGACCGAGCTTTATCTCGAGAAATATCAGAGCAGCACCTAGCACTATGAAGAAAATTGCTATAGGCTGAAAGTTTATAAGTGTAACTCCCCATATCCCAAGGGCGAGCGTTATAACCCCGGCAACACTCAGCAAAACTGAACCATGGAATATGTCCAGAACGATAGCTATTATACCTATCAATATCAGGAGGTCCGCGATAGTTGAGTTTGAAAGAAACGACTCAAGCTGCTCTATTTGATTTTCAGTGAATTCCGTCACTGGAAGCCCCAGGTAGCCGAGCTTTTTCAGCACACCGGTAAGATTATCAGACATGCCGGTGATAAGACCTATCTTTGAAGCATTCTGCGCAGTATATGCAACATTTTTTTCTACCATAAGGTAGACAGCGGATTCATTCCATCCGTGAACCTGGGCTAACGATTCCATTAGTGCGAGGGATGCATTTGTCACGTGCTCCTGCTCAAGTTCTGTTCCACCTATAACGTAAGGCTCTGAGGGACCTATTATACTTGCATTTCCCATGAAAACATAATCAGATGCGAGGGCTATGTAGGAGCCAGCTGAAGCGGCCATGCTTCCTGGAGGGACGTAAGTGGTTACAGTTATGCTTTTTTCAGCGTTTATTGTGTAATTGACTATATTAAATGCACTGCTGAGATAACCTCCAGGGGTATTCATGACAATAACAACAGGATCTCCTTCAGTCGTAGCATAGTATAAGACCCTCTGCAAATAATCCTGGGCACCTGTATCTACCTGATAGTCAAAATTTACTATCAACACGGACTTCTGATCACCGTGTGCAGATGGCATTACGGCCAATAGCATTAATGCTATCAGCGCAATCAAAATGATGCCAACTCTCACATGTATATAATTTAAATTTAGGAATAAGTGTTTCTAACGTCACATATGAAAGACTTAATTACCCTCTGCATTATTCCCTTACCGTATGGCATTATATCAGGGAAGAGGCAGAACTAAGATAAGTGGCGGAAAATTGAAAAACATTAGGCATAAGCGCAGATTTGAACTAGGAAGAGAAGCGACCCTCACTACCCTCGGTAATGTGAAAAGAAAGCAGATTAGAGGAATGGGAGGTAACATTAAGAGCGTGCTACTCAGCGGAAATGAAGCCAATGTTACAATCCCAAGTAAGGGTACGACGAAAAGGGTTAAGATTCTGAATGTTGCTGAAAACATAGCAGAAACACACTTTGCCCAAAGGAATATTATAACTAAAGGTGCTGTTATTGTTACGGAATTAGGTAGGGCAAAGGTTACATCTAGACCAGGCCAAAATGGAATGATAAATGCAGTATTGATTGAAAAATGAAGAGAATAATTTGGGAAACTTACTTCGACGATTCCGCAACTAGGAAGCAGGGGAGAAGGGTTAGGAAGGGTTTCCCAAAGGAAAAATTGCTCGATATTATAAGGGACCTGGGATTAAATTATACAGTTTCCGAAGCCAAATATCCGCGTCAACCTTTTAAAAAGGTCAAAAAAATTGAAATAGAATATGAGGGTAGCAAGGAAGAGTTAATAAAAAAAATAGAAAATATGGCCCTCTCAAAGAAATGAGTAGGACCTAGTGGGTCTTCACAAAATTCTCAAGTATATCTTTGAGGTCCGGTTTTCCTATTTCTTGAAGTTCGTACCTCACGTTTATAATTGGTTTATTTATCTTTACAACTCTCGCAAGATCTATTGGTGTACCTGATACAACTACATCTGCAGGAACGGCATTTATGGTTTCCTCGAGATCCTTAATCTGCTGGGGTGAATAACCCATTGCTGGCAGGTAATTATGTATCTGCTTGTATTTCTCGTACACTTCCTTTATGCTACCTTTAGCATAATTCTTGGCATCGACAAGCTCTGAAGCTCCGAATTTTATTGAGAATATAACCGCTGCACCGTAGCTCATTTCGCCATGTGTGAGTGTGGGCCCGTCCTCTATTGCCAGAACCTTCTTACCTCTAATCTTATCTGAATCTGTGCTGTAGAATGGAGATGCAGCATCTATAACAATAGCTTTCGGATTAAACAAACGAATGTTCTCCCTCACTTCGTTAATATGCTCAAGAGATGCCGTTTCTTCCTTGTTTATTATGATTACATCCGCAGACCTGAGATTGACTTCTCCTGGATGGTACCTGATTTCGTGCCCTGGCCTGTGGGGATCAACGACAACTATTTTCAGATCACTCTTGTAGAACGGGAAGTCGTTGTTTCCCCCATCCCACAATATGATATCCGCTTCCTTTTCCGCTTCCCTCAATATTGCCTCGTAGTCCACGCCAGCGTATACAACAATATTCCTCCTTATATGAGGTTCGTATTCTTCCCTTTCCTCGATAGTGCATTTTTGGGTATCAAGGTCCTCCATAGTCGCAAACCTTTGGACTTTCTGTTCAAGCAGGTTGCCGTATGGCATAGGATGCCTTATAGTTACAACCTTTTTTCCCATGCTGGTCAGTATGTCTTCAACTCTTCTCGTTGTCTGCGATTTACCTGAACCTGTTCTAACGGCACATATTGAGATTACAGGTTTTGTGCTTTTGAGCTGTGTATCATTTGGACCCAAAAGGAGATAGCTCGCCCCCGCTGCCATAGCTTCCGAAGCTTTGTGCATCACATATTCATGCGAGACATCAGAGTAAGAAAAAACTACAAGATCAACCTTCTTCTCTCTAATCAGATTTGACAGTTCGCTCTCAGGGTATATTGGGATTCCTTTTGGATACAATTTCCCTGCAAGCTCCTTTGGATAGGTCCTTCCTTCAATATTAGGTATCTGTGTTGCTGTAAATCCTACTACATTGTAGTCCTTGTTGTCCCTGAAGTAGACGTTGAAGTTATGGAAATCCCTGCCTGCTGCACCCATAATTAAAACATTTTTGGTCATTTTATCACCTTTCTTAATGGCTAAAAACGATTTATGCTTTCCTCATTTAAGATCGGAAATGGTTAATAATGATCTAATCTTATATCTCACGTGGTAGGATCACCTGAAATTTTCTATCAAAATGAATTGAACGATGCTGATCTCTACAAAAAAATATCAAACAGGATCATGAAATCTCTTAGGAGAAGCGAAAGAAACGAAAAAATCGCATCTAAGTTGATGGAACTCTCTTCAATTGAACTGAGGCATTCCGGGTTCTGGGCTGATATATTAAAGAGAAGGGGGATAAATATACCTCCTTTCCGAAGGAGGAACCCAATATATTACAGATACATAGGATTCCTTCAAAGACTTTTTGGGATATCATTTTTGATCAGATATTTGGAAAGGGGGGAAGTTGAGGCTATAAAAGAATATTCAGAATATCTTGAAAAAGAATCCAAAGAAGAATGGGAAAAGCAGCAGCTGACTAAAATCTTAACTGATGAAAGAGAGCACGAAGACACGTTCATAAAGATGTCAGAGGAGCTTAAAGGAAGTTCCGAGAAGGTAAGGGATGCGATCTATGGAATGTCTGATGGATTGATTGAAGTTCTTGCTAGTGTTGCAGGTCTTACTGGCGTATTTATAAATAACCTGTATATAGCTCTCGGCGGAATCGTATTCGCTGCATCTGGTCTCATCTCAATGACCATTGGTTCATATCTCTCAGAGAAGGCAAGGTCGCAGATGGAACAGAGCCAGGCATATAGCGCAAGAAAATCAGCAGGAAATACAGCAACTTATTATTCTATAGGTGCTGTCGTACCGATAATCCCATTCCTCTTCCTCAGCAGGTACGAGGCGCTCTTAACTTCCTTCGCTCTAGTTATGATCGTTGACGGTATAGCAGCTTCCGTCATATCTATAGAATCTGACGGAAAACTGCGAAGGGACCTTGCCAGATCCTTAGGCCTTGTTGCCCTGGGATTTCTAGGAACATTCACCATAGGAATGATTGCTCACCATTTTGTAGGTTATATTGGCTGAACTACCTCTTGTACCTTCCCATGATTTCAGCACTTTCAATAACTTTTCCCTCAATCTCTCCTAATATGTCTTGCCTGCTTGCAGTGCCAGAAATTGATATTTTTGCGCCAAGTGCATAGAGCCTAAAGTAGTATCTGTGGAAGCCATGACCTTTCGGGGGGCAAGGACCATCATAGCCTATCCTTCCAAAGTCATTTTTTCCCTGTTCTATCCCATCGGATCTTCTTTTGCTTCTGTCCATTCCCGGCTTCAGTTCCCTTATTGATGGTGGAATATTGAACACAACCCAATGAACAAAAAGCCCTACTGGTGCGTCCGGGTCCTCTACTAAGATGCAAAATGATTTTGCATTGTCGGGAGCAGAGGATATAATAATTCCTGGGGACAAATTTTCTCCGTCGCAGGTGTATTTCCTTGGTATTTCATCCCCGTTTTTTATCTCATCCACGCTGAACTCAAGAGACATGCTGTTAAATTGGAATACGTCTAGAAGTATTTTTCCACCGGCAATGATTTTATTAGGATAACAAATAGGGAGACGTGCCTGGTAACAACTTCAATATAACCCCGTGGGACGTGACAGGGAAGATAGATTACGACAAGCTTATCGATCAGTTTGGAACACAAAGAATTTCTGAAGAAATAGTGCAGGAAATCAACCGTATCTCTGGCAACAGGCTTCATGTCATGCTGAGAAGAAGGATATTTTTTTCACACAGGGACCTTGATTTGATCCTGAAAGATTATAGAGAAGGAAGAGGCTTTTACCTTTACACGGGCAGAGCCCCTTCTCTTGGAATGCATATTGGACATCTCATCCCTTTTCTCTTCACAAAATGGTTGCAGGATGTATTCGACGTAAACGTTTATATAGAGATAACGGACGATGAAAAGTTTCTGAGAAATCAGGAATACTCGCTGAACCAGACTGCAACCTGGGCCGATGATAATATCCTAGATATAATTGCAGTCGGCTTTAACGAGGATAAAACGTTCATTTTCAAAGATACGGAATATATAAGAAATATGTATCCGCTGACAATTGAGATAGCAAAGAAGCTAAATTTCTCTGAAGTGAAGGCTACATTTGGTTTTGACAATTCATCTAACATAGGTATCCTATTTTACCCTGCGATACAGATAGCACCAACTATGTTTGAAAGGAAAAGGTGCCTGATTCCCGCTGCAATAGACCAGGATCCCTACTGGAGACTCCAGAGGGACATTGCAGAATCTCTGGGATATTACAAGGCTGCGGAAATCCACAGCAAATTCTTGCCCCCACTGACTTCGTTTGAAGGTAAGATGAGCTCTTCCATACCGGAATCCGCAGTCTATCTTTCGGATGACCCTAAGAGTATTGAAAGGAAAATAATGAAGTATGCGTATTCTGGAGGGCAGGCGACGGCAGAGCTTCAGAGGAAGCTCGGAGCGGACTTGAATGTGGATGTCCCCTACCAGTGGCTCTTCTACCTATTCGAAGACAACGACGAAGAAATCAAGAGAATTGCTGAGGAGTACTCGACTGGAAGAATGTTAACAGGGGAAGTGAAAAAAATATTGGCGTCGAAAGTGAGCAGCTTTTTAGAGGAACACAGGAAGAAAAAAGAAAGTGCTAGAGACAGATACTCCAAATATCTGTACGACGGCAAGCTAGCTCAGGAGATGTGGGAGAAAATTCACATCTGATTTATCCCCTTTTCTTTCCTTATTCTCTCGGCTATTGGCAGATATTCATCGAGTGCCCGAGGATCCTCCATAGATCCGGGATTAAAAATCTTATCAGGAGAAAAGCCCATGAACAATTTCTTCAGTGGTATTTCCATCTTCTTTCCATTTATTGTTTTTGGTATTCTTGATACCCTTATGATTTCGTCTGGAATATGCCGTGGGGATAATTCATTCTTAATTGTATTTTTGATCTTTTCGCTTAAAAGATTAAAGTCATCAGAGTCAGTAACTACGAAAAGGGGCATGTAGTAATCTCCTCCTGGCAGTTCGACACCAATGATTATGCTATCCTTTACCTCCTTTATTTTGTCGAGAACATTGTAAATCTCTGCCGTACCGATCCTAATACCCCTTCTCTTCAGTGTTGAGTCTGATCTACCGAGGATCACAGCAGAGCCGTAATCTGTGATCATAATCCAATCTCCATGCCTCCAAATCCCATTGTATTTTGAGAAGTATGTTTCGCGAAGCCTTCTTCCGTCATCATTCCAAAGGTACACTGGCATAGATGGCATAGGCTTTTCTATGACTAATTCACCTACTTGATTTACGAGCTCTTTTCCATCTTCATCAAGAGCATGTATATCTGCTCCAAGATTTCTGCATTGGAGTTCTCCCTCCCTGACCGGTTCACATATGCAACCCCCAAGAAATGCTGTGCACAAGTCTGTTCCCCCGCTTATCGAAGCCAGCCATACGTCTTTTTTAACATTTTCATATACGTACCTAAAACATTCTGGGGAGAGGGGAGAACCGGTTGAACCTATTGCCATTAGCTTATCTAGGGAAAAATACTTCTTAGGAACAGCCCCCTCTTTCATAATAGAAGAGAGATATGCAGCACTAGTGCCAAAGAATGATATACCTTCAATTTCAGCCAATTTCCATAGTGAATTAATATCGGGAAAAGTAGGGCTACCATCGTAGAGGATAGCCGTTGCTCCGGCTGCAATTGAACTAACTAATACATTCCACATCATCCATCCTGTTGTTGTGTACCAAAAGAACCGGCTATTTTTTGATATGTTGTAGTGTATAGAAAGTAGCTTTAAATGTTCAAGGAGAATTCCCCCGTGGCTGTGTACAATTGGTTTTGGAGGGCCAGTCGTTCCAGATGAATAAAGAATCCAAAGAGGATCATTGAAATCAACTCTTCGGAACTCAGGCTGCTTTGAACTTTTTGATATATCATCCCAGCCCCATGTGCTAACTCCGTATTTACCATAACCTACTTCTACTACTGCCTTAAGGGATGGGAGGCTTTCAACTACCTTTCTAATCGTTTCTTCTTTATTGAAAGATTTACCGTTGTAATAGTATTCATTTTTAACGAATAGAACCTTAGGTTCAATCTGTCTGAACCTGTCAATTATGGCCTCTGTCCCGAAATCAGGAGAAGAGCTGGACCATATTGCACCTGCAGCGGCTGTTGCATAAAGTGCCTCCATGGCTTCAGGTATGTTTGGAAGTATGGAAGCCACCCTATCGTGTTCAGCTACACCTACGTCCCTTAGAAATGACTCGATCGCCCCTACCGTCCTTACGAACTCCCCCCTGGATATTTCATTCCTCTCCCCCTTTTCATTAGAGGAAATTATCAGAGGAGTCTGATCCCCCAGTAATATGGCGTTTTCAGCATAGTTCAACCGTAGGCCGCTAAACCACCTATTTCCTGGCATCACCCTACTATTCAGGACCTGCTGGTATGCCCCATCGCGGATTATGTGGAAATAAGTTATAAGGCTCTCCCAAAATTTCTCTATGTTTTCAACAGACCACTTCCATAGTTCCCCGTAATTCGAGATGTTTAGCGAGAATGTTTCATTTATCCAGTTTCTATATCTTTCTAGATTTGATTTACTGCAAGCTTCGTGTGGTTCCCACAGTATTGGTCTTTGCAACACCTGACAGCTATGATAACAGTGCAATTAAATCTTATTGACCCCTCAAAACCCTTCCCTTAATTTATCAGCCAGTTTTGATAACTCGCTTCCCTTATATATTCCGTATTCTGTTATGTATCCTGTGACATATTTTGCCGGGGTCACATCAAATGCTGGGTTGTATGCGTGAGACTCCCTCGGCGGAATATACGCGCTGTTTATCTTAGCAACTTCATTCTCATCTCTATATTCAATCGGTATTTTTTCTCCAGAATCTAAGCTGAAATCGAATGTGCTAAGAGGGGCAGCAACGTAAAAATCTATGCCATTTTCCTTTGCAACAACAGCTTTCTCATAGGTGCCAATTTTATTTGCGAAATCTCCGTTTGAGGCTATCCTGTCTGCTCCAACTATAACCAGGTCAACCTCTCCCTTGCTCATAAGAAATCCAGCAGCATTATCTGCTATCACTCTATGATCTATTCCTTCTTGAACGAGTTCCCAGGCAGTTAATCTTGCGCCCTGTAACCTAGGTCTAGTCTCATCAACCCAGACAAATGGCTCCTTCCCTTCCTCATGTGCAATCCTTATCGGAGAGAGCGCAGTTCCGTAATCCACAGATGCAAGGGCACCAGCATTGCAATGTGTTAAGATTTTTGCACCCTTTTTTATTATATTATTTCCGTTTATTCCGATCAGTCTTGATCTTTCAACTATGGAACGTACATATTTTTCGGCATATTCCTTTGCCTCATCCCTATGGTTCATAACATAATCCACCGCATAAAACAGATCGTATGCTGTGGGCCTCGCGGATTTTATCTTAGATGCAGCTTCATCGAGATTCTCACCGTTGTAATCTGCCTGTGCAATGCCGTAAGCGGCTGCTGCACCTATAGATGGTGCCCCTCTTACTATCATCCCTTTTATTGATTCGTAAAGTTCCTCAGTATTCCTTATCTCCACAATTTGGAATTTTTCCGGCAGCAGCCTTTGATCTATCATCTTTATAACTGGCTCCTCGTACCAAACAGCCCAGAGATCCCTTACACTACCTTCAAGTTTGATTTTCATGAAACCCCAACTAAACCGCGGAATTAAACTTTCTGAATATCTATTCATGTAATACTAGCAACGCCGGGGACTTCAGAGGCGCTTCCTAAAAATAATTTCCTTAGCAGCATTATTTTTATTTTCTCTTCATTTTACTAAAAGAGAAAGACTGGGGGTTAAGATTGTTTGTAGAGGAAAGAGATAAAAGAAAAAGGATTATAAGATTGATAGCGAACATATTCTTTTTGGTGGGAGCGAAGGATCTCTAAGCTAGGCTACAAAGAGCGTAAATGAGAGTTTAAAACAAGAATTCCGGGCAAAACTAAAATTTTTGAAATACGAAACCAGAATGAAATTGAGAGCAATTTAATCCGTGGTAAGTTGGATCATCTATTGGAAGATTTCTAGAAAACTCACCTTGTGAATACCGTAAGCCTAATCAAAGCCGATGTGAAGGATTAAGAATTTTTTATCTAAGAATGTTTCAGGGAAAAATTATGAGAAGTGCTTGACAATATGCGGAAAATTTGTAAGGCAATCAAACAGTCTTAAGAAGATCAGATTTCGTAATTATGCCCACAATTTTTCCCTCTTTACTGACGAGCACTGCCTGGTATCCCGTAAGGATGTAAGATATTATTTTTACGGGGGCATTTTCGGAGACCTGAGGAAACGGTTCACCCATCACCTCTTTCACATATATCCCCTTTATTTTTTCGTGGGCCTCGTATTTAGAGATAATATCCCTTATTATGTTGTCCGTTATGCTTCCTACGCTTACGCCCCTATCTATTACGGGTAATTGCGAAAATCCGTGATCTGCGAGTTTTCTTATGGCCTTGCTCAAT
>JAVYOD010000026.1:0-14339 GCA_038734825.1 Thermoplasmatales archaeon | reverse complement strand
TTTACAATTGCAAGGTAGGGCGGGACGTTAGTTTTGATGAAATATTAAAAAAATACGATGCCGTTTACATAGCGGTAGGAAATTGGAAGCCGTCGATGACCAAAACCAAAGGAGAAGAACTTAAAGGCGTTTATCATGCATTAGACTTCCTTGGGAAAATCAATGCAGGAGAAACCATAGATGTTGGAGAAAATGTTGCAATAATAGGAGGTGGCTTCACAGCATTCGATGCTGCAAGGGTTTCTTTGAGGCTAGGAGCGAAGCGCGTCGTCGTGATGTACCGTCGTTCTGCAACTGACAGGCCAGGCTATCCCTCAAGTAATGCAGAAGAAGAACTCGAAGAGGCAGAAGAGGAAAAGGTTGAATTCATGTGGGAGGTTACCCCATTCGAATTTGTAGGTGAAGGTGGCAAAGTCAAAGCCATAAAGTACTGGAAAAATAAAATGGTCGATACTGGTAAGGGTAGAAGGGAGCCGCAACCGTTAAAGGATGTTGAGTATATTATAAACGTGGATACAGTTATTGAGGCAACAGGGCAGAAGGGCGATCTGAACTTCCTGCCCGAGGAGCTGAAGAATAAGATAGAAATTTCCCCATCCGGTGATATCGTAGTAAATCAATATAATATGACATCGTACCCAGGAATATTCGCTGGCGGTGATGTGACGAACAAGAGGAAGGATATAATAAGTGGAGTTGCAGATGCTCAGAGAGCATGCATGGGTATTCTATTTTACCTCAAGGATCTCGGAAAAATTAAAAGGATACCCGCCAAGCTGATCAATTTCGAGAATGGTCCATATAGCACTTCTCTCAAATGAACTCAGAGATTTTCTGAAAACCAGTTAACTATCTCTTCTAGACGCTTCACTCTGTTCTTAGGCTTTCCTTCCCTAGAAAGATCGTGATTTTCTCCCTTGAATTCTATCATTCTTACCCTAGCACCCTGCCTTTTGAGTTGAGTAAACATTTCATATGCCTGCCACACCGGGCACCTAAAATCTTCATTCGAATGAACAATTAGTAGAGGTGTCTTCACGTCTTCAAGGTACTTTATTGGAGATTTGTTCCAGTAATGCTCAAGATTAGTGAACGGGTTTCCACCTATCTGATCAGAGTTGAATCTGGGCCCGATATCACTAGAGAAATAGAAAGATATCTGATCGCTTATTGATCTGTCGGTGACAGCTGCCTTGAATCTGTCCGTATGTCCTATTATCCAGTTTACCATAAATCCTCCGTAAGAACCGCCTATGACACCCATGCTACCACTTACCCCAAGTTCCTTGATGGAATAGTCTGCCACCTCCATTATATCCCTGTAATCTCTCTCACCATATTTCTCCTTTATTTCCAGAGCAAAATCATCACCGTAGCTGTCACTACCCCTAGGGTTAGAAAATAAAACATTAAAACCGCTGGAATTTAGCACGTGAAACTCAAACATGAAGGCTTCCCCATATGATGTTCTAGGACCTCCATGGATCTCCATTATAGTTCCTTTCCCTTTCCCCTTGAGAAGCCACCCTTCTATAACCTTTCCATCACTCGCTTTCATCTTGAAATTGACAGGTTTAGTTGCAATTTTTTTAGTTATGGAATAATTGATATTCGTTAGCCTTTTGACATTACCATCATAAACGTATATCTCCTGAGGGTTAATTAAAGATTGAGCTATAAAATATATTTTACCATCGGATATGTCGAATGAGTCAACCGAAAAGTTGCCCTTTACGACTTCCGTTAGTTCCCCTTCCCTTATTTTATAAATTCCTGCCCTACCAGAAACGGTTGCAATGACAAATACCTCACCACCAATAGCCTTCATAGAACGAAGTTTACCCATCCTGGAATCAGAGTTAACTGAATTCTCAAGAGATATATCGAAATTCTGTGAAAGATTGATAATCTCTGACCTTCTGTATAAAAAGAGTTTTGAGCTCTCAAATACGCTCCTCTCGTGTTTGGAGAAAAGAAAGTAAAGGCTTCCGTCACTGTCAAAAGTTATGTTCTCTATTCCGCCTACTATACCTTCTATATCACTCAACTCTGATGTAACAGTATTAATAAGTGACAGTTTCGAATCATAAATGTCCCACCCCTCAGGTCTGATTACCATTGCTAGCTGATCCAATTTGGGATTAACGGCGATAGACCTGATCTCATCATCTCCCTTCAACAATTTTCTTACCCTACCAGAGAGGTTTAAATGGATTAAATTATATCCTACAGACGGATAAAATCCCTGGCCGTTGAAATAAATTGGGTACTTTTCTATTATCCTATAATCTTCTTCTTTTACGTTTTCCTTGGCAATAATAAATAATCCTTTCGACAACCTGTCCCAGATCATTTCTTTGATTTTCATGTCAGTTTCCCAGAGTTTTCTATCTTCGCCTGTCATCAAGTTCCTGAAGTAAACTACATTCTTGTCCCCGTTCTTAGCTACGTAGGCCATAAGTTTGCCTTTGGAATCAAAAGTTGAATTTCTGTCCCCATTCCCCCTAGTGAATGGAATTACATCATTTCCTTTCAGTTCAGCTATCTGAGAATCATAATCATTTTTTTCTTTTGACGGTTTAAAAATTTCAAAGAAAATCCTATCCCCCACGGCATTAATATTTCCTAGAAAGTGCATTCTGTAAAAATCATTAACGTTTAGTCCGCTCATGATCTGCAAAATCCAGTTATCGTTAAATAGATTTGCTTCTTAAGAGCCTCTTTAAAGATGTGTTTATTCCTACAACATAGAAAGATACCATCCTAAATTGATCTAATTACATAATGAAGCTAAGCTTGCAAAAAATTATTAGAACAGAATTGAATCAACCACTACTAAGGACGGGGAAAAAATGGATTGGGGATTGAGTAACAGGCTATCTAGAATGATTGACCCTTCAACAGGAAGAACAGTAATGCTTGCTTGTGATCACGGCTACTTTATGGGTCCGACTAGAAAACTAGAGGTTCCAAGAAAGACAATTGAACCTCTCGTGCCTTATGCAGATACGATCGCCGTAACTCGCGGTGTGCTCAGGACATCTATTGATCCGAAGTGGGACGTCCCTATACTTCTGAGGGTCTCTGGTGGGACTAGCATACTGAAGGATGACCTTAGTGATGAGGAAATTACTACTTCTATTAAGGACGCCATAAGGCTCAATGTATCAGCCGTTGCGCTGTCAGTTTTTGTTGGAACAAATCACGAGAAGCAGTCACTCGTAAATCTTTCAAGGTTAGTTGATGAGGGAGAGGAGTATGGAATGCCAGTCATGGCTATTACCGCTGTCGGAAAAGAGCTTGATAAGAGAGATGCGAGATACCTTTCCCTTGCCTCAAGAATCTCAGCTGAAATTGGTGCGCACATTATCAAAACTTATTACTGTGAGAATTTCCACAAGGTTACTGAGGGAACACCAGTGCCGGTGGTCGTTGCAGGCGGGCCAAAATTAAACTCGGATGAGGACGTCTTGAATCTTGTGTACAATGCGATACAGGAAGGTGCGATTGGCGTTGATATGGGAAGAAACATATGGCAAAGCGATTACCCAGTTGCTATGATAAAAGCAATAAGGGCTATAGTGCATGAAAACGCGACTGTTAAAGAAGCAATGGATGTACTATCTGAAAATAAGGGCGGGGCTCAGGTTAAGGCCGAGGCCCATTGATCTTATAAATTTAATGACTCCTTCTTCATTTCCTTCCTGAGCTCTGCGGAAAGTCTGCCGAGCTCCTCCTCTTTTGTATTTACAAATTTGAACGCATAGGAAAGGGTGGGGTGGGCATTCCTTATTTGGTTAACGATATCTCTAGAAAGGTTCCTTAGGTCAAAGTGTGCTTGAGGTGTTGACCTGAGCTCAGTCAGGTAGACTAGTTCCCTCAAGTTGGCAGTTAGTAGGACTGGGTATCTATATGCGAAAGGAACAACATACTGGGCTCCTGTTTTATCTTCCTTGCTAATTTGCCTGTAAAGTTCATTCGCTCTATTCATAACTGTCATGTATTTTTCTCTAAGATCTTCGATTCTGGCGATAATGGGGGGTATATCATATCCATATTCGGTTGAAATTTTCTGTCTCTGAAGCGTTACAATTCTATGCCTCTGAAGGTCGCGGAATGCTCCAAAATTTATGATTATTTGAAATGTGTAGGATGTGTGCTCGAAGCTTCTGTCGAGCTTTTGTCTTCTATTTTTCCTCAGAGAAATTATCTTTCTAATTGCATTAGCCTTATCCTCAGTAGATATTTTTGAGATGCTTTCCATTATATCGAGAATCGTGTTCTCTCCTCTTTCAAACATGAATGCTGTCAGAATTTTGTTGATTGCTATCGTTTCATCTTCGCAGGAGATGAGTTTCAGACCTGCATCATTGTTTTTATTCACATTTAAACTCAAAGGTATGAGCTCTTTCATCTCAATCTGGTATTTTATATTCTCCTTCCCGTGCGGAGATTCTACATTGTCAATGAGCTTCGGAAAAACAGACTTCAGTTCGCTCAAAACATCATAATATAGCTTATCAGCCTCTTTCAGTCCGCTAACCCTGAGCCTTTCGAGCATCCGACTGAATCCCCTCGCATTTCCACTAATCCCAAGGTTGGTGAGTGTGGAAGAGGGAAGCAAAAATCTAGCCTCATCTAATGCCCTACTCCTAACGGATGACTCGTAGGCCTTCCTCATAGCTGAATCGGATATATTACCGGAGGAGTATGAAATTTCAGAACCATCTGGTAGCCGGAACAGAGTTTTTTCAATGGGGATCTCTTCCTTTATGTAATTCGTGACACGATCCACTGTTTCAACATATAAGTCAAAGAGCGAATCAGAAAGCTCTTGATAAGAGGAATAATATCGCTTTGGTATACCGGTTAATTCAGCATCCAAATATAGGTATCTTCCGTTTCTTTTTTCTTTATAGGAGACGTACCTCGAACTTTTTTCCAGATAAGAAAGGCCAATCCTGCCCTCTTCTATTACCTTCGAAAGTACATTACTAACGTTCTGTATGCCCATCTGAGCCGTTACAAGTTCTGCGACAGATTCATCCCCGTATTCGACAAACACCCGCTCATAAAAACTCTCGCCCCGTGTAGCATCGTTCTTAAACTCTTTATCCCAAAGGTTTCTGATATCCAGTTCCCGAGTCCTGCTGTATCTGGACATAAGGGCTCCCCTGTCCACCATCTTTTCACAATTTATCAAGAAAACATCCTTGTCCCTGTTGGAAAATTCACCCATTGCCTAAATATCCTCAGTTGCAATAAATCCTTTTGTTCGCACCAAGATAAATCTCTTCTATCATTACGCATTAACGTCTGATGTTGTACACGCTTCCATATGAAACTGAGTCACGACTGGAAGATAGGATAAGGACGTCACGTCTCATGGGCAGTAATCCGGATCTTGTACTCCACGGAGGAGGAAATACAAGTGTAAAGTCAAGCATAGTTTCCATGACAGGAAAGAAGATTAATGCACTTTTTGTTAAAGGTTCCGGCTCAGATCTTTCTAAAATAGAGGCAGATGGATTTACAACCCTTGACCTAGATGGTCTCATAGAAGCAGAGGAGCTTAATGAGATGAATGACGAAGATATGATATCTTTTTTCAGGGTGCAAATGCTCGATCCGAGTCAGTCTGACCCTTCTGTCGAAACATTTCTTCACGCCTTCATTCCGTTCGAATATGTGGATCATTCACATGCTGATTATGTTGTTGCAATTACTAACACCGATCTCTCAGATGATCAAATCAAAAGCATTTTCGGAGACAGGGTTGTAGTATTACCGTACATACATCCTGGATTCAAGCTTGCAAAAGAGTTCATAAACATTCTTGTTGACAGTGATTTTGGAAACTATGATGGTGCCATCCTGAGAAACCACGGCTTAGTGACTTGGGGACACACTGCAGATGAGAGCTACAGCAAACACCTGGCCCTCGTTAGCAAGGCAGAATCGTTTGTAAAGTCCAGATGGAAGGGTATAGAACAGAGGACAATTGACGATGCGGATGTTATGAAGTTTGTTCAATTCCTTCCACATATCAGAGGTGTTCTGTCAAAGCATAGGAAGAAAATTATTACCTGGAATCATGACCCTGAGGCAGTAGGTTATTCACTAACTGACATTGCAGAAAAACTCCAAACACTTGGCCCCGCAACTCCAGATATGCTTGTGAGGACCAAAAAGGATTATCTGTTCATGAATTCAATCGATGAGGCAGAAGAGCGGATAGGCGAATACGTAGCGAGATACGAGAAAAATTACAGGCAGTACATAGGAGGGAGATATGAGATGCACGATCCCAACCCAAACGTTATAGTCATCAAAGGTTACGGTATCATAACTGCCTCAGATACCCTCGCGGAGTCAAGAATTACGATGGACTTTGCAATTCACTCCTTAAGGGTTGCTTCGGCCGCTGCTTCGATCGGAAGGAATAGGTTTATAACAGAAAAGGAATCTTTTGAGATGGAGTACTGGCCGCCTCAGGAGGCGAAGTTAAGGAAAAAGCAAAGGAGGGGATTGGAAGGGTACGTTGCGTTAGTAACCGGCGCGGCAAGTGGAATAGGAAAAGTGACAATGCATAGGTTTGCTGAGGAGGGAATGGTAGCTGTTGGTTGTGATATAGACAGTAAAATAAAGGAAGTATCGAATAACGCTAATGAAACTGGCCTTATTTTCGACATCACAAATGAAGAAGAAGTGAAGAAAGCCTTTACGGAGATTGTGAAGATGTACGGAGGTATAGATGTCATATTCAACAATGCAGGCTACCTCAAACCTTCTCTCCTAGAGGAAACTTCTCTTGAAAACATGAGGAAACATATAGAGGTTAATTCCATCGGAACCTTCTTAGTAACAAGGGAGGCCTTTAAGATTATGAAATCACAGGGTTCTGGAGGAATTTTCATATTTAACGCTACAAAGAATGTAACGCATCCAGGGGAAGGGATGGTAGCTTATGGTTCATCAAAGGCCTTTGTTGCACAGTTGGCAAGATACGTTGCAATTGAAGGAGGGAAATACGGGATAAGAAGCAATGTTTTGAACCCTGACAAAATATTTAGAGAATCGAGAATATGGGAGGGCGGTGTTTTAGAAAATAGGGCTAAAGCCAAGGGGATCAGCGTGGAGGAGTACAAAAAGGCAAATCTGCTCCATGTGGAAGTATTGCCTGAGCATGTTGCAAACGTTGCGATTGAGCTTGTTAAAGATGCTATTTTCGGCGCGACGACAGGCACAATGATACCCATAGACGGCGGTATTAAGTAAAGGAATTGCTAGAAAAAGTTTTTAAGTTTAGCGGGATTAAATCACTATGGCGGAAATTAAAGAAGGAGACCTTGCACCAGATTTCGAGATACCTGCCGGAGGGGGAAAGAAGTTATCAGATTACAGGGGAAAAATGGTTGTAGTCTATTTCTACCCGAAGGATTTTACTCCAGGATGCACCACAGAAGCCTGCGAGTTTAGAGATAGCTATTCCGAATTCGAGCGTAGGGGGATAGAGGTGTTCGGGATAAGTGTCGATTCTGAAAATTCCCATAAAAAATTCTCCGAGAAGTACAAGCTGCCTTTTCCTCTTGTCTCGGATAAGTCGAAGGAAATTGCAAGCAAATATGGAGTTTTAGGAGGTTCGTCCGCCAAAAGAGTCACATTTATCATAGGGAAGGACGGGAAAGTCTTATTTAAATTCCCAAAAGTCAATCCAAAGGGCCATGCCAAAGAAATACTTGATAAGATTAGTGAACTGGAATCATCAGCTTAGTTCTTTTTCTGAAATTCTTGTGATTCCGGAGGCGGAGGACTCCCTCCATCCTGCTTTCCCTTCCTTTGCCTGGACGTGGTTATTGCTCTAGCGAAGAATGCGAATGCTAAGAAAAACAAGAATGTAACGATAAGGTATGTGAGGATAAGACTCTCAGAAAGGAATAATATCACCGTACCTGCGGATACTAGTACCGGTCCAAGAAACTCAGCCTGTTTTCCTAGTGATGTATTGTTTTGGAGTATGTTAAATTTTATAACGACAACATATGCCCTAGGGGTTAACTGACCAACATTCCACGAATAATAATGAGAGCTGCTGTTCGTTGAAAGTGTTGTATTTCTAGTGAGTATAGTTTTGTTTGTAAATAGATCTAAGAGTGCGAGAGAGGAGCTATTTGATACATTTTTCAAAGGCAGGGAGAAGTTGAATATGTAATCCCCGTTGACCTTCTCGTATGAGAAATGCACGTCGTATGTGGATGATGATTGAGAAACTACAAATGTGGACTGGTGTGGTGCTCCAGTTATAGATGTGGATATACCTGCCACAGCAATGAAAAATGCAACCACTATGGTGATGAATCCGTAGAACGTTCTGTCAGAGAATCTCCAGAGCTTTGTATAATGAAATATTACGAGAATTATTATAGGTATGAGAAGATAGAGAAATGAAATATAAAATGAAAGATATAGGAGTATGGACCCTACTATTATCCCGATGAGCATTCCGTAGATTCCGTTGCGCCTTCTGCTTCCTTTGAGACCATCCCACATTTTATAGTATAGAATAAATAAGTTAATTAATATAACGTTAAAGTAAAATGGAGTTTTCAGTAGTTGGAATATCTGGTTTCTATCATAATTTAGAACCATCCGGCGGAAAGCTGAGGGCTTTCCCAGAGGATTTTGTGGTTGAAGAGGTTATAGATTCAATAGAAAAGAAGGATAAAGGACCTGTTCTAGTCCTAAAGGTGAAGGCAAAAAACTGGGAGCACAACAGATTAGTTAAATTTCTTGCTAGGATATATCATGTTTCTCCGGACAGAGTTTATTTTTCTGGGACAAAGGATAGGAGAAGCGTTAAGATACAATATTTCTCTATACCCGGTAAAATTTACAAGGAAGTGCATCTCGATGACTTTGAGATTTTAGAATATTTTTACCTCGATAAGCCACTTTCCCTGGGATCTCATCTTTACAACAGGTTCACAATAGTAGTAAGGGATTGTGACGCACATCGGCTTAAACTTAATTGCCTGCATTTAAAGGAAACAGGCATAGTCCCAAATTTCTACGGACCTCAGAGATTTGGGCCGCTTAGGCCCGTAACACATCTAGTAGGTAGGGAAATAGTGAAGAGGAATTACAGGGAAGCCGTAAGGCTTTTCGTAGGTTACCCCGGTGATGATAGATTTTCATCGGTTAGGGCTGATTTCTATGAGACTATGGACCTCAATAAGGCTCTAGAAGAATTTCCAGAATCACTAGATCTGGAGATAAAAGTTCTTAGGTTCCTCAAAGAAAACGATGGAAATTACGTAGGTGCGTTGAAGCAGTTGCCGAAGAACTTGGTTTCGATGTTCGTCCATGCGTACCAGGGTTACATATTCAATAAAATGGTAAGTGAAAGGATCAAACTCTCAAGGGGGATAGAAGTCGGAGACATCTACAGGACGGAAGGTGAGCTCGTAAGGGTTAGTAACCTGAACATAGATAAGATACGAAACGCATTCAATCGAGGGATCGGTTCACCAACAGGAACTGTTATCGGCTACGATTCCGAATTATCCTCGGGAATGATGGGGGAGATCGAAAAAAAGATAATGCAGGAAGAAGGGATTACTCCAACTGATTTTAAGCTTCCATTCGGTCTAAAATCAGCAGGGGAGAGGAGAGATATATATACTCGGGTTTCAGACCTAGAGTGCTTAGATGAAAAAATAAGTTTCACTCTTCCTCCGGGTAGCTACGCAACCTCCGTGATGAGAGAGATGATGAGGGTAGAGGAAATGTCAAATTACTAAATTATTTAAACAAAAGAATTGCTTTATTGAAAACGAAATCTAAAAATCACTTTCAAATAATCTAAACGAAGGGAATAATATTACGACCTCATTGCTCTGAGTCTTTCAAGACTGTAAGACGCACGACGGTACTCAGGATCTATCTTCAGACACCTTTCGTACATCCTCTCTGCAAGTTTATATCTTCCTGCACTCTCGAATATTTGCCCCTTCACGTAGAATATATCTGGCTTTGGAGTTCCTGCCCTTGCGATCTCGTTGAGATCATCTAGAGCCATCTTCGGATATCCCATCATGGCAAGTGTTATGGCCCTATTGAAATAAGAGTCCACTGCCTTCCTCTTGTTTATTCTCCTGAGTATGTTTATTGATTTCGTGTAGATATCTATGGCCTCCGGATACTGTGCGTCTTCAACCAATTTATTGCCAATTTCATAGTATTTTCTGGAAATTTTCCTCGCTTTTTCCCTAATTTCTTTTGTTACGAAGCCTTTAAATTCCTTCTCTTTCAGGATTTCATCTATCATCTTCTCGAGTTCAACTTCTTCTCTATCCCTTTCCAGAACCTTTTCTAGGCGCTCCGGATTCAGTGCTGTCGCGAGCTTATTCAGGTCTTCGTCTTTCATTGTTGAATTATGAAAAACTGGATATTAAAACATTTTGTACTATCATTGCGCACTCATTTCCATACTTATATGCCTTCTCTTTTGAATTCAATTTTCCCATCTTCGAACGTAAGGGAATATACATCATTCACTTCGAACTTTATTCCAAGGGACTCATACTCCTCATCTGTAAGCCTAAGAATTATCTTCTGCGAAGGCCTTGTTTGTATACCCATCCCCTGTGATATCCCTTTCATTAGCTCATTTATAAAATCAGGGCCGAATGTAAATGTCTGTACATTTCCGCCCTTTTCCTCCTCATATTCATCCAGGTAAATCTCTCTCCCCCTCGTTCTGGAATTCTGGTCATTGTACGAGGAGATATTTGTGACTATAACCTTTCTGCTGTACATGCCTTATCTTTATTACTTATACCTATTTGTATATCACCCGTCACCGGATTCTAAAAGCAAGCGTGCCTGACTCCCCCTTAAATCATTAAAATTATTAGCTATGTCCTTCACGATATCGTATTTTCCAGCGTTGAAAAGTGCGACCACTGCATTCCTAGCTAGCCCTTTTGCCCCGGCCCTCCTTATGGCGGAGTATCTGAATTCTTCTAGAAATCTATCCTGATCTATATATGCAATATCTTCAAGTTTCATCTTCATTGAAAAATTACCGTAGCGAAGGAGATCGGACCTAATCTTTTTATCAGAATTCCACGGGCAAACATCGTTGCATATATCGCAGCCGAAAATCATATCGTTCATCCTTACGGCTATGTTTGCGGGAATTATTCCCCTATTTTCAATTGTATGGTATGAAATACATTTGTTTGAGTCGATAGTTCTGTCTTGCATTATTGCATGGGTAGGACAGCTATCAATGCACCTCGTGCATTTACCGCATAGATCAGGTTGCGGGAAAATTTGGGTATCCGCAATTATATCTGTCACAGCAGCCCCTATAAACGTGAAAGAACCTAATACCCTGTGGATAAGCATGGAGTTTTTCCCTATCCACCCTAGCCCGCTAAGCCTGCTGATCTCACGTTCCTCAATGGGGCCTGTGTCAACATAAACCTTAAAATTGTTAAGGTAAAGGTTGTTCTCTATTATATATCTCGTAATCTCGTCCCTGAGGGTTTCGTGATAATCAAACCACTGTGCATATGCCGCTATCCTCCCGTACCCTTCTGTCGGAGCTGCACCTTTTCCATATCTAAATAGAAATATTATTATCGATCTTGCGTCCTTCATCAACAGAGAGGAATCTCGTATTTTCATAAGCCTATCAGTCTTAGAAATATAGCTCATATTCGCATTGAATCCATTAGAAATCCAGCGATCGAGAGTAGTGGTATCAGATATCCTAACTCTTAAAGATGAGACAGCAGACCCAACGTCAGGAGCTTCAAGATCTACGATCATCCAGCTCACAATATTTAAATCCTATTAAAAATAAACTTTGTAAGAATGAATTTCGGCAAGGTAGAGATTGATAGATTGAAAAATATAATGATTTCCCATAGAGACGCGATGCTGGAATCCAACATCATCGGTGCTGATTTTTCGTTTGGAAATTTTGGGGGGAAAACGATCATTTTTAAAATTGAACCTATGGTCTATTACTCATTTTTAACTCCGCTTGAAAACGCAAGTCTCTCTATAATATTTCCTATGAATGACTATCTAACCTCCGGCACGATGCCAGAGCTTGCCATGATAGATTTCGAGAAACCTTCAGATGTTGCGGATGAATACTGGAAATATGTGGATTTTCTAATTCTGGGCCTCAGTGATGCCGGCGTGAGAATAGCGTCAGGTCATACAGGAAGATACAGGAACATTAAGTCTGGTGTGGCAGGCTCAATCGCGCTAATAGGATTCCGAGAACCAGTGTTCAGTTACACTAAGATAGGAAACCATGACGCCTTTTATGTAGTTGGAAAGATCGGAACCGAGATGATGTTTTTTGAAGAAAGGATGAAACACAAAAGATCTAGGATTGGGCTAAAGGAACTGTCTATTGAGAAATATGTAAATTCCCTACTACCTTATGGAGGAAAGGTTCACTACATTCACGATCTCGCAGAGGGCGGTCTTATAAGAGGACTTGAAGAGATATCTTACCTTATAGGTGGCGGCTTTGATGTGAGCTATAATTCTGTGATAAAACTGATCGCAGATGGAATTCCAGGCGGAAAATCTGTCAAACTCTCATCTAGTTCCTCCGGATCAATCGTTGTTGCGCTGGATCCGAATTTTAAGGAGGAATTTGAAGACATAGCGAGGCGAAAAGAATGGGATTATGCGGAAATTAGGCGATCCGGAAATGGTGTAAGGATTGACGGAAGGAGGGTACGTTCAAGGGATCTGTTTTCTAATGTTGTTGGCTAAGATATTAATAAATATAATTCTAATATGACAGATCAATGGAGTTTGATAGTTACAAGATAGAGATGGCCAGTGACGGAACATTCAAGCTTGATGGGGGTGCTATGTTTGGGGTAGTACCGAAACCCATTTGGGAACGGTTCTTCAAAGCTGATGAAAGGAATAGGATAACTCTTGCGACCAATGTCCTGATCATAAAATATGAAAAGTATACGGCTGTTGTTGATTTGGGCATGGGAGACAAGTTCGATCCAAAACTCCTCGACATTTATGAAATAAGAAGGGAGCGAACCCTCATAGAAGACCTTGAAAGGCTTCGTGTGAAAAGGGATGACGTAACCCACGTCATCATAACTCACGGACATCTCGATCACACAGGATGGGCTACCATGTACCAGCATGGAGCCATAGTGCCATCATTCCCAAACGCAAAATACTATATGCAGAGCGATACTATGGATGAGATACGCAATGCAAATGAGAAAACAAGACCAAATTATAACTACCTGAACTTTGTCAACTTAGATGACAGGATAGAGCTAGTGAACGGCGACGAAGAAATATTCCCTGGCCTAGAGCTCATAAAATCAGGAGGGCATACCAGAGGTCACCAGATCTTGATCTTGAGGGCAGGGAATAAAACACTATGTCACTTCGGAGACCTTATACCGACATCCGCTCACGTAAAACCTTCTTACATAATGGCTTACGATCTCTACCCGATGGAATCATTTCAGAAGAAGAAAGAGCTGTTGCGAACAGCAGCGGATGAATCCTGGACACTCATATTCGAGCATGATCCAAAAATGCCAGTTGCAAAATTGAAAGATACCGAAAGGTACGAGCTGATAAATGAATCCATCTAGAATTCCGGAAGGCCGTTTCTGAGCACTTCTCTGGATATAATGACCCTTTGTATCTCATTCGTTCCCTCATAGATTTGTGTTATTTTGGCTTCCCTGAACCTCCTCTCTACGGGGTACTCAGATGTGAAAGCGTTATAACCTAAAATCTCCATTGCTTTTTCAGTTATGCTTACTGCTGTATCTCCTGCCTGAAGTTTTGAAAGAGAGCTAGAAAGCGTTGATTCTTTCATTTCCATAACTTGATCCACAGCCTGGTAGAACTTAGTCACGGAGGAATGGAGCTGATTTACCATGTCTGCCAGGAGAAATCTATAACCCTCATTTAGTGTTGAACCCGTTGAACGTACGTACCTCAGGACATCCATTAAAGCACCTTCTGAAATGCCAATTGCTTGGGCAGCTATTCCAATTCTTCCTACGTCGAGAGTTTCCATCTCAATCCTGAATCCACTGTTCACCGGCCCAAGGACCTGACTATCGCTGACCTCAACATTTTCCAAAATAACCTCAGTTGTACTTGTACCCCTTATACCCATCTTAGCAAACTCTCTACCTATTGAAAGGCCATTGGTGTCCCTATCCACGACAAATAATGTCATCCCTGAATGTTTTTTACTGCTATCCGTCATTGCTGATACTATAAAAAACTCAGCTTGGAGTCCATTTGTT
>JAVYOD010000025.1:0-14842 GCA_038734825.1 Thermoplasmatales archaeon | reverse complement strand
CCTTAGTGAATGCACAGGGTCATGTTTTGAGCACAGTGTTCGCAACTCCCGGTACCATAGCCCAGCTTGAGGTCCCCAGCAACATCTCTTCCGGTCTTTACACTATTTTCATAAATTCAACGTATAACTCATATGAACAGGCAGGCGCAGGTTTGTATCCATACATCAACGGATCCTTCTTCGGTCAGATATGGGTATCTTCCAGTATCTCAGTACCATCCATAACTGTAACCCCTAGCGTTGCAGAAGAGGGGCAAATAGTAATGATATCCGCATCCATTACCGAAAACGGGAGTCCCGTGGAATACGGTACATACACAGCGTCAATATATCCTGCGGATCTTTCTGTTGAATATTACACGATTACAGAGTTTAATTATCTAGACCTGACTGCAATACCGCTGAACTACAACATATCAACTCAAACTTGGCAGGGATATGCAGTGATACCATCGGGCAACAGTTCAGGGAGCATATACTTCGAGAACGGTCTAACTAACTGGGCTGGTCCTTACGACGCATACGTTACTGGTGAATCTTGGAACGGAGTGCTGACAACGACTTCCCCTGCAGCTCAATATCTATTCGAGGTTAAGTCACCTCTTATAACAACTCTGCAAGGGGATATAACGAACCTGACCGCAGAAAACTCATTGCTTCAGGCCCGCCTCTTATCGCTGAATCAATCTCTCAGCGGCGAGATCTCGTCTGCCAACAATAGGATATCAACACTCACGACCAACCTGGCCCTCGACAATGCAACGATATCATCTCAGCATAAGAAGATAGTTAGCCTAGAATCTCAGGCTTTGGTTGCAGAGGCACTTGCAATCGTTGGTCTGATAGGCTTCATAATAGCAATAGTGGCTCTGGCAATTGCACTTACTAGGAAGCCAAAGCAATAATTTTAATTAAATTTTTTAATTTTTTTCACTATTTTTTGATGTTCATCGATTATCTCCGATCTTCTTGCCAATTATATATAGATGAATGGAATGTTCCAAGTAAAAGGAATGCACTTATTTCATAGAAAGGAATTAAATTTGAGAACATCACTAGTGCTTTGTGCGAAAAGATAAGGTGAAAATAAATATGGAAGATTAACTTTCAAACATAAATGTGGGCTCATTAATTTTAGCGTCAATAAAGAATCATTCGCCCAAATTCCTTAAAATATCTCTTATTCCAGCCCTTAGATCGTACTTCGGGTAAAAACCAAGTTCCTTGTTTGATTTTTCCATCACTGCCTGCGTGAAGTACTGATAACTTTTAAGGGGATTATTCACATACAGCGGTTTTCCTGAATAACCCATCTCATCGCTTATGATTGAAAAGACAGTGTTGAAATCAGTAGATACTCCGGTTCCAACGTTATAGGACTCTCCCCCTCTTCCATTCTTAAGCGCCAGCACAGACGCAAGAGCCGTGTCCTTGACGTAGATGAAATCCCTCCTCTGAGTTCCGTCTCCGTATATCACAGGCTGCCTTCCATTTCTTATATCCTCTATAAATTTCCATATGATGCTGGAATAAAGACCCTTCGTGTTTTCTCCATAACCGTATGTGTTGAAATACCTAAGGGCCACCACTTCTAAAGAATAATTCTTGAAAACCCTAGATGTAATTTCATTTATCAATTTGCTAGCAGGATAAAGATTTTGATATGTCTCTGGGATGCAGTCTTCAGAAGCAGGCTTCTGCATGGAGCCGTAGACAGATGAGGATGATGCCAATACGACCCTCTTGACGTTTTCATCTGCGGATTCAGACAGAATATTGTACGTTCCCATTACGTTCACCTCGTAACCTATTCCAAGAAAATTCTCGAATTCAGGAGGTGAGGTAACAGCAGCTAAATGGATCACATACTCCTTATTTTTTATAGCTCTTTTCACCGTCTCCCTGTCCCTGACATCCCCAGTTATATGCTCATCCTCCATGTAACTTTTATTGCTCAAATCTAATGTTGTGACGACAGCGCCCATTTCCTTTAGCAGACTTACTATATTCCTACCTATGAAGCCTGACCCGCCTGTAACTAGAACTTCCATCAATCCGAAAGCCCTTATTATAAATCAAGGTTTCTGGCTCTTTCCAAAAAGAATTTAAATGTTGAATACGTTTCAAGTTGTAATGCTCAACAGGCTTGTCATGACCAGAGCACCGCTCAGGGTTACATTCACTGGAGGTGGAACGGATCTACCGGTATATTTCAAGAAGAGGGGCTATGGTGCTGTTGTATCTGCCGCTATAAATAAATATATATACATCACTGTAAACAAGAAGTTTGACAACTCGATAAGAGTAAGCTACTCCAAAACGGAAATAGTGGATGATGTTGAAAAGATAGAACACCCTACAGTAAGGGAAGCCCTGAAGCTCCTTGGCATAGAAAATGGTATAGAGATCGTAAGTATCTCAGACATACCGTCTAAAGGTACTGGTCTCGGTTCTAGCAGCAGTTTTCTTGTCGGGCTTCTTCATGCGCTTCACAGCTTCAAAGGTGAATTCGTGAATCCTGAAGAGCTAGCAAAGGAAGCTGTTAAAATAGAGAGAGAAATTTTAAAAGAGCCTGGTGGCAAGCAGGATCAGTACATGGCAGCCTACGGAGACATAAATCTGTTGAAATTTTTCAGTGACGATTCAGTTTTAGTTACGCCTGTAATATCGCACGATAGCAACATAAAAATGATAGAGGAATCACTCCTCCTTCTCTACACTGGAAGGGAGAGGAGATCCTCTGAGATACACAGTGAACAGATTGAGAACTCGTCAAATAAGCTTGAAATATATGACAGGATGAGAGAGCTAACAAATGATGCATTCAAGGCAATCTGCGACGGGGATGTTTCTATGCTTGGCGCTGCGATGCACGAGAATTGGCTCCTCAAAAGGAAACTTTCTAGTAAGATAAGCGACAGCTGGATAGACGGAATTTACGAAAGCGCAATGAAGCTAGGAGCTCTAGGCGGTAAGATCGTGGGAGCGGGTGGTGGAGGTTTTCTTCTTCTTGTTGCAGAGCCTGATAAGCACAAAAGGATATCAGAATCACTGGGATTAAAAAGGGTAGATTTCAAGTTCAGCAGGAGCGGGAGCAGGGTGATCTTTGTTGGGGATTGATCCTGGTAAGCTTGAGGTATACAAAGAGGAAGGAATTAACGCAAGGGCAAAAATAGACGTTCCCCTAATAATAAGAATATCTGAAACACTATACTCTAAGCTTAAGAGCGGTGGAAAATTGATCACATTTGGGAATGGTGGATCTGCTGCTGATGCACAGCATTTTGCAGCAGAACTCTCCGGTCGCTTTATGACTGAGCGGAGACCACTCCCTGCAATCGCGCTAACAACAAATACTTCTTCCCTTACTGCAATTGGCAATGACTATAGTTTTTCTGAAGTCTTTTCAAGGCAGATAGAGGGTATCTGTGGTCCGAACGATTTCGTAGTAGGTATAAGCACTTCTGGGAACTCTGCAAACGTCGTTGCCGGCCTCAAGAGCGCAAAATTGGTCGGTGCATTTACTTTAGCATTAACCGGTAAGAAAGGAGGCAAAGCAGCTGAGATCGCGGATGTGAGCGTCAAAGTTGATTCAGATATCACCCCGATCATTCAGGAGGTTCATATAGCAGTGATCCATATGATATGCCTCACTCTAGATCTTCTTATGCAGGAGTGAAATTCCTTGGAAGTAAAAGGCGCAATACTTACCGGAGGATACGGCAAGAGGATGCAGGGTTTTGACCCAGAGACCCCGAAAAATCTCCTTCCACTGAGAGGAAATTACACAATTCTTCACAGGCAGCTACGAGACTTCAAGCTTGGTGGTGTGAATGAAGTTTACATGCTCACTGGATATATGAGCAGTAAAATTGAGGAAAGATTTGGAGAGGAATGGATGGGGATTCGGATCAGATATCTGAGGGAAGAGAGACCAATGGGCACTCTATGGTCAATAAGGAATCTATTTTCTATCGACACTAGTAATTTTATAATAAAGAATGGAGATACAATATGCGATCTCAATCTTAAAGACTTGATAGACATATCTGAGAAATCGCGAAGGTCAGGGTTCGTAACTGCAGTGAAAATGAGAAGCCCGTATGGTATTATAAAAATCTCAGGCAATAAGGTCACAACGATCGAAGAGAAACCTATAATGAATAACTACATAAATGCAGGTACGTACCTTTTCAAAAGGAAAGCAATTGATTATATAGTAAGGATGTACGATGGCAAGGACATTGAGATGACAGTCCTCAAAGCAATGGCAGCTGCAGGTGACCTGGGTGTGCTAAAGTACGATGGTTTCTGGCTCTCTGTCGACTCACTGAAGGACTACGAAACGATAAGGGGTATTTACGAGAAGAGGGTTGACCACGAATTCGGTTTCTCTATCCTTATGGATAACTCTATTGAAGCACATTTTATACGCAGCGCTGAACTTACGCCTAGCGGACGATACGAAATAGAGGTGGAAAGAGGATTAGTGTCTATAAATGGAATAAAACACGTTAGCGGAGCTAAGCTACGAGTGAATAATGGGGACAAGATGCACATTGAAAAAGGAACTGTATTAATTGCGTCCAAAGATTTGCTCAGGGATATGGTCTCATTTTTATGATGCTTAAGGCATTGATCTCTTCAGAAGTTCTATGCCGCGGTCCACGTCAACCTTCGGAACGAAACCTAGTTCAGTCCGTGATTTGGTCATGTCTGCCTGCGTGACCATAACGTAGTTCTTTATGGGCATTGGTACATATTTCGGCCTTACATTTTTGTTCAAAGCTGTGTTTAGCTTTTCCACTATTTCATTTAGAGAGTAACTCGTGCCTGTTCCAACATTGTAAATACCGAATCCCTTTGTAGAAGCTGCTCTAATAACAGCATCAACGACATCCGTGACAAAAATGAAATCCCTTCTCTGAGTTCCGTCTCCGTATATCACAGGCTGCCTTCCATTTTTTATCTCAACCATAAACTGTGTTATGAGATTGGCATATTGCCCCTTCCCTATATCGTTGTATCCGTATACAGAGAAAAATCTCATTCCGGCAACATTTAAACCGTAAAGCCTGTGGTAAAGTTCGCCAAGTCTTTCAGATGCAATTCTTGCTTCAGTGTAGTAATCTGTAACCCTCGGTATGCAGTCTTCTCTGTGAGGAGGATCAATACCGTTGTATATGGACGATGTCGATGAGAATACAAGCTGAGCGTCATTTTTCCTGCAGTATTCCAGAACTGAAATCATTCCACTTACTACCTCCCCAACGAGGTACGGGTTCCTATTATACATAGGGGATGATGAATAAAATCCAAGGTGGAATACGATTTCAAACTTTTCTTTAAAATTAGAAAGCTCCTTCACATCAGCTTTTATGAATTTAACCCCATCATTCATAGCATTCTCAATGTTCTCCAATCGACCAGTGTTGAGGTTATCAAGAACTGTTACCTCATTCTCATTTTTAAGCTCGTTTACTATATTGCTTCCGATGAATCCTGCGCCGCCAGTAACAAGAACCTTCTTGCCCTTCATTTTACTCTTATGATCAAGGAATATAAAATGTTGCCTAGAGTTATTGAAATATTTATCGTGTCCAAGTGATCAAATCAACTACCTCTGTAAAAACATATATATTCTTCCGCAATCGTGGAGAGAAGCGGGGTGGGGTAGCCAGGACATCCCGACGGGCTCATAACCCGTAGATCGGTGGTTCAAATCCACCCCCCGCTACTTCAGCAAAATGAGTTCATCATCTCAGATATGTCGTTCAGTGGCTTTCCATTCTTTTCTATTGGGTCAAAGACGTAGTTTCTCTTACCATAGTCTGGGATTAGCTTTCTTAGCTTTTCATCGTATGTTTCCGTCCTGTAATCTATGAATACGCCCATCGGTATTCTGTCACCCCACTCCAGAGACATCGTCACTGCTTTTCCTATTTTATCTCTGTATTCGCTCTCGTTCTCCGCTAATGGGTTCCATCCCTCCTTCTCTATATCATATAGCCTGGGGTCGTAGAACTCCTTAGTGTTTATGTTGTTGTACGTGACACAAGGTTGCATGATATCAATAAGGGCAGATCCCCTGTGCTTTATTCCCCTTATTATAGTTTCCTTGAGGTGCTTGATGTTGTACGAATAGCTCCTGGCTACGAACGTGAACCCGGACGCTAGACCAAGGAATATTGGGTTTACAGCGAATTTTATGTTCTCTGTTTCTAGGCTCTTTGGCATCTCCCCGTAGGGAAGCGTTGGCGATGCCTGTCCTTTGGTGAGGCCGTAAACTCCATTATCGAATATAAGGTATGTGAGGTCAACATTTCTCCTTCCTGCTGCGACAAAATGAGCGGACCCGATGCCAAGTGCATCTCCGTCTCCGGCGGCTGAAATAACCTCTAGCTGTGGATTAGCTATCTTTACGGCCTCAGCCTGAACCAGAGATCTTCCATGGAGCGTGTGAAATGCGTTAACGTTTACGTAATGCGGTATCTTGGAACTGCATCCTATTCCGCCAGTAAGTACCACATTTTCATTCGGGATCTTCAGTTCCTGAAGTGCAAGAACAAGGGCATTAAGAATACCGAAGTCGCCACAGCCCGGACACCAGTCTATTTCTACATCAGTTCTGTAACTCTGAGGTTTTGTAGGAGAACTAAGCATAGCTCAACACCACCCTCCTTTCATCAGGTACCATTTTTAGCGCGTTCACAAGCTCTTCATACGCTATTGCCCGACCGTTGAATTTTACTATCCTAGAATCTGCCTCAATTCCGGTCTTCTCCCTTATCAGATCTGCAAGCTGGCCGCTGTAATTTTGCTCAACAGATATCACGCTTTTCCCTTTAAGATATTTGATTACCTCTTCAGAAGGGAACGGAGACATCATTCTCACCTGTAGGAATGAAAAATCTTTGAATTCCTCCATAGCGTCAAGTATAGCCCCCTTGGGAGATCCCCAGGACACTATAACTTTCTTATTACTCACTTTTCCAAAAAATTTAACCTTCATATCCTGAGACACATCTTTAAGAATCAGTTTCATCTTTCCCATCCTCTTATCCATCATCCTTATCCTGTTATCAGGATCCTCAGTGAATATATGCCCATCTTCACCGTGTTCATCCCCAGCTATTGTAACTAGCCCTCCTCTAACGCCCGGAACTGACCTAGGGGAAATACCGTCTTCTGTAAGTCTGTACCTCAAATAATTGCTTGTTTCGCTGAGTATGAGTTTCCCTCTGTCTATTCTTACCGAACTGAGATCATAAGGTTCGACAGTAGTGTTGCTCATGGCCATTGCTTTGTCTAGGAGAACTATAACTGGAAGCTGGTACTTCTCTGCGATATTGAACGCCTCAACAGTATCGTAGAAAGCCTCAATATCGTCTCCTGGTGCAATAACTACACGAGGGAACTCTCCGTGA
Organism: Thermoplasmatales archaeon; assembly: GCA_038734825.1. Lineage (GTDB taxonomy): Archaea > Thermoplasmatota > Thermoplasmata > Thermoplasmatales. The sequence continues at coordinate 7,415 of JAVYOD010000025.1, read as the reverse complement.
CCGGCAGAAAGAGAATACAGCAGATCACCCTGTTCATGGCGTGTTGGCATTCCTGTGGAAGGTCCGGCCCTCTGGTAGTAGAAAATAACCACAGGTGTTTCAGTCATCCCCGCATAAGACAGAGCCTCGACCATTAGAGAGAAACCCGGACCTGAGGTACTCGTTGCGGCCCTAACACCGGTATTTGCAGCTGCAATAGCCATATTGATAGCTGCTATCTCGTCTTCCGTTTGTTCAACAACGAAATCGTACTTGCCCATGACACTTTCCAAATAGTTTGACTCATCGCTCGCAGGCGTTATTGGATAATAGGATTGGAATTTTATACCTGCGGCAACCTTGCCCATGCCAACAGCTTCCGTTGCGTTTATTAACATTCTTCTCTTGACTTCTGCCTTTTCAAGGTTGAAGAATTTCTTAGGATCGAATAGCGAATAAACTTGGTCAACCAACGCATTGTTCATCTCCGCTATCTTGGGCCTGGAGGAGAAGTTCTCAGAAATAATAGTCTTAAGTTTTACGTCGTTGAGACCGATCATCTTACAAGATGCTGCCAGAGCAACAGTGTTTTTCATGACTGTTAGTTCTGAAAGTGGCCTGTTGAACTTTGTTGCCACATTTTGAAGTATGTCTCTGTAAGGTACTGTCTCAGCTCTCTCGTCTTCCACCTTCTCCTCTGAAATTATGACACCCTCGGGAGAAACCTCCCTCAGGTGGAGCTGAACACTGTTTTTGTCCAGGGGGATTAGTATGTCAACCCTCTGGGAATAGCTCCTAATAATGTCCTTGCTTACCCTTACCCTGAAGTAAGAGTGCTCCCCCTTGATCGTTGAAAAGAGTTCCGCGCCAGTGAACACATAATAGCCCTCTCTCGCCATGACCTTCGCAAAAGTATCGGATGTGAAGTTAATTCCGCTACCTTGCGGGCCAGCTACCATTAGATTTAGGTCCTTTATCATTGAATCTCCCCTTTCAACTATATTCAATACAGTTTTAAATACATATGGTAGTGTCTTGGAATAAGGAAAAAAATATTTAATGCATGCTTCATTAATCAATTGTGCCAGAAGAAAGGAAGAGTTCTGGGTTTCAGTCAGCAGCAGGTCTCATAAGATATTTCGAAGAAGAGGAGGATCTGGGGCCAATACTAGACCCAAAGCTCGTTCTTTACATAGCTATTATATTTGGCGTGATGATAGAGCTTCTCAAGTTATTTTGGCCAATATGAATTCTTGATTAACATCTCAGTACGGAAAATAAAAGATAAAAAAATTTCTAAGCATTTATGTCTACCATTTTATTTTGAATAACTTTAGAAAAGGATAAGTCCTTAGTCAGGTTTCTATACTAATGAAAGAAGCTTCTCTCTATGTATCAGAAAAGGGAAGAATTAGATGTACCGCATGCAGCAGGTATTGCCTGCTCGGAGAAGGTCAAACAGGCTTCTGCGGTATAAGGAAGAATATAAATGGGAAATTATTCCTCCTATCATACGGAAAGGCTGCGGCAGTTGCAATTGATCCCATAGAGAAGAAGCCACTTTATCACTTTATGCCAGGGGGAAGGGTGCTTTCTCTATCAACCTCTGGCTGTAACTGGATGTGTAAGTACTGTCAGAACTATGATATTTCCCAAAGGAGAGAGATATATGGGGAGGAACTTAGCCCGGAAGAGGCTGTGAAAATTGCTGAGAGATCAGGGGCTGATGGAATATCGTATACGTACAATGAACCCACTATATTCGCTGAATATGCTCATGACATAGGAATTCTCGGGAAGGAGAGCAATCTATTTAGCACATTTGTAAGCAACGGTTACCTGACGAAAGAATCGATAAGATATGTTTCAACATTCCTAGATGCGATAACAGTGGACTTCAAGGGAAACGGGAACGATGAGTTCGCCAGGAAGTTCATAGGTATTATAAATTATTCACCTGTTTTCGAGTCTCTAAAAGCGCTGAAATCAGCCGGAATATACATAGAGATAACAGATCTTGTGGTTCCTGTTAAGGGAATCGGGGATAATTTAGACGACGCTTTCTCTCTTGCCAGATGGATAAGGGATAATATTGGAGAGGATACACCTCTTCATTTCACGCGCTTTCATCCAGACTACCTAATGCGGGATTACCCGGCAACGCCTGTTTCAACACTTGAAAAGCATTACGAAGCTGCGAAGGAAGCAGGTCTGAATTTTGTTTATATAGGCAACGTTCCTGGTCATCCTTACGACAACACTTACTGTCCCAACTGCGGTCATGAATTGATAAGTAGGTATGGATTTTCAATATTGAAGTATGACGTGGATGAAAATGGGAGATGTCCCTACTGCGGAAGGGATATCAGGATAGTGAGGAAAGGTAGGGTTAGCAAGAAATTGATATATATGTAAAAGCTCTGCTATCGATGAAGATAGGGAAGAATGTGTTCATAGCTGATACCGCACGAATAATAGGAAACGTTACCATTGGTGACGAAGTTTCAGTTTTTTATGGCGCTGTCATCAGAGCAGATCAAAATTCCATAACTATAGGAAATAAAAGCAACATTCAGGATAACGTTGTAATACACTGTGACGAAGATAACAGCACTGACATCGGTGAAAATGTGTCTGTAGGTCATGCCGCAATAATTCACGGTGCAAAGGTGGGTTCAAACGCTTTAATAGGGATGGGAAGCATACTTCTCTCCGGATCTGTTGTTGAGGAGGGGGCGATCATCGGGGCCGGATCACTTGTGACCTCGGGAACGACTATAGGCAAAAACTGCCTAGCCGTGGGGTCACCTGCAAAAGTGATCAGGTGCGAAGATTCGATAGGACAACGGGCCAGGAAAAATGGTGAGGTATATCAGGCCCTAATGAAAAAACATTTAAACGGATACTACGAAAAATACATTTAGTCCAGGTTTCCCAGATCTTCGGGAATCCCAGACTTGAATTGCTTTTTCATTATGCTTAGTATCTTTCTATTTCCTTTAAGGTTCTTTACCATATCCTTAACTCTCTTGTAATCCTTTAAAAGTTCTTTAACGTCTGATGTTGAATATCCAGATCCGTTTGCTATCCTTTCAAGCCTGGATCCTTTTATCTCATCTGGATTTTCCATTTCGTAGTAGGTCATCGAATCCATTATGACCTTGTACTTTTTTAGCTTAGTCTCAGATTGCTCGAATAGCTGGTCATCTATTTCCCTTCTACCGGCATTCGCAATGGGAAGGGAATCAAAAAGCCTTTTAAAAAGACCAGGCTTGTTCATCTGGTCCCACACATCATACATCTCCTTCAACGTGAATTTGCCTGCTACCATATTTTCTATAGCCTTTTCTTCCATTCCTTCCTGCAGTTGCTTTGCGGCAGACATTAGTGTCTCAAAGTCTCCCATTCCGAGTAGTCTCGAGAGGAAGCGTGCAGGGTTGAAATACTCCATATCCTCCATATGTTCCCCTGTTCCAATGAAGAGTATTGGTGCACCCGTGGATGAAACCGCGCTTAAGGCGCCTCCCCCTTTGGCAGTTCCATCAAGCTTTGATAGGAAAACACCCGTTATCCTGACTGCTTCATTGAATGCCCTGGCTTGATTTCCAGCCTGCTGACCAATGCTTGCGTCTAGGACAAGGATGACCTCATCAGGCTTTGCAATCTCTGATATCTCTGATATTTCTCTTGCCAGGTTGCTATCAATTGCATTTCTTCCACTTGTATCTATTATCTTTACTTCCCAGTCCTTGTATTTTTCCAATGCTTCCTTAACTACCTTCCTGCTGTTGGTTTCATCCCTTATTCCGAAAAATGATGCTCCGACGCTACTGGCGACCTGTTCTAGCTGTTCATATGCCCCAATCCTCTGCGTATCAGCAGCTATGAGCACGACCCTGTACCCATGCTTCATATAAAACTTTGCTAGCTTGCCAGCGCTCGTGGTCTTCCCCTGGCCGTACAGTCCAACTAACATTATTGTTGCAGGTTTAAGGTGGAATTCCCTTGGTTTTCCTAGTATTTTTAAAAGTTCCTCGTATATGATCCTGATGAGGTGATTTCTAGGATTGGAATTCTTTGGAACTGGTTCCTCTCTGGCTCTCCTTTCAACCTCGTTTGTTATGCTCAAAGTAAGATTAACATCAACATCCGCCATCAGGAGGGCCCTTTGCATCTCCCGAACGATTTCCTCCACTAATCTATCATCTACCAAAGTACTTTTGTTTATTCTCTTTAAGGCATCCCTTAGGCTTTTTGCGAGAGCGTCTAGGACCATATTTCACTATTCACCTGGAACCTTCTCAACTATTGAATTTAGCCTTGTTACAAGTCTTTCTAATGCGTAATTGAGAACTTCTCTTGGTTTCAGGCTTCCATCAGTTTCGAAATAAAATATGAACCTTCTCTCATCCTCTTCAATTTTAAGAGAGTCCATTCTATACAATTTAGCGAGATATTTAGAAGGAATATCTGTTGTGAATACGACTTCCTTGTCGTCTCTTCTCACGACGTTCTTCGGTGATTTGTTGATTATATCCTCGACCTCTGGTTCACGGGCAGAAACCCTGAGCTGTCTCCCATATCTATAGGATACGCCTGACGTCACCTGGAATCTCGCGTGATCCCTAGCCCTGCCGAGAAACGCCTCTGCATCTATCATAATAGCCTGCCTCTCATTCAGCTCAACTATTGGAATATCCTTATCAACCGGTGCAAAAGACGGATCGCCAATAGGTATCAAGTCTCCACTTTTCACAATCGCAGGGCCTGTCATAAATAAACTGTAGTTCACGGTGCACAGAGGGCATCCTTTCCCCCCACAGCTGCACGTATCCCTTTCATTCATCTTTAGATCTGTGGGTAATGGAATCATACCGAGCCTTGATGCTATCATCTCATCAAATAGGGAGGTAAGTGATGAAAATACCTTGTCCCCCTCCTGTCTTATTTCCCCGTGATGGAAGTGCACCCTCGATATAGCCAATTTCGGAATATCATTTATAAGGACCCTTCTGAGCGCATTAGCATAGGCAGGTGTTATGCCGCTTACCTCAAATCTAATCCAGTTTTCCCCTTCCTCAATAATTCTTATTCCCTCACTCATACCCTTCTTCCCCTCTTCCCTCCTTTCTTCTTTGTACCGTCATGGGGGATAGGAGTTGAATCCTCTATTCTTGATATCTTAATTCCGGCTCTTGCTAAGGCCCTTACCGCAGCCTGGGCCCCTGGCCCAGGATTGTGGCTTTTGGCACCTCCAGGAGCTCGTATTTTGATTACCACATCCGTTATATCTTTCTCCTTAAGTTTTTCAACTATAAGATCTATCTCTTTCATAGCAGCATATGGAGAACTCTCATCTCTATCTGCCTTAACAACCATTCCGCCAGATGCTTTAGCGAGAGTCTCTGCGCCTGTGATGTCCGTAACTGTGATAACGGTATTGTTCTGAGATGCATATATATTGACTACGCCCATTTTACCCATCAGGAAGTCACCTCACTATTTCCCTCTTGAGATTCCTTCTTCTCTTCACCCAGTCGCATAGGGTGCAGTTCGTTTGCAAATGGAGAATCTTGCGCGTAACCAACCTCCGCCTCCTCTGACTTCAGGACTTTGTAGCTGGGGATCGTAATTTTCCTTTCTCCTATGGAAATATGGCCATGAACTATAAGCTGTCTGGCCATTCTCGGAGTTCTAGCTAGGCCTTTTCTAAGTACGATTGTTTGAAGTCTTCTTTCTAGAAATGATTGAACACTCAGTGCTAGTATATCGTCAGCTGTCGCGTTTTCGCTCAGTATTCCGTACCTGGCCAGCCTGCCAACCATACTTTTCATTGTCTGTTGTGCGACAGGGTCACCAAGTCTGAGTTTTGCCTGAAGATCCCTTGCGTTAGCCCTGTATTTTCTAAGCTCGGACTGAGCCTTCCAAAGCTCTCTCTTATTTCTGAGACCGTAAGATCTCAATACTTTATTTTCACTCTTAATCCTCTCCCCTTCGAAGGGGTGTCTCGGAGTTTCAAATTTCTTCCTGATCTTCTTTGGATCGCCCATGTTAGATCACTTCTTTTGTGCTTCTTTCTGCTGCCCCGATTCTGATGGGGCCTCCTTTCTCTTTATAACACCTACTGCAAGTCCTTTTCTGCCATTAGAACGGGTCCTCTGGCCCCTGACTTTCTTACCCTTTTCGTGCCTGATTCCCTTATAACTTCTTATTCTTTTCATCCTGTTGATGTCATCCATGACCGCTATTTCCCAGTCAGGGCCAACCTTTAGGAGATCTAAACCTGTCTGTATATCCTTCCTGTGATTTACAGCCCAGGATGGGTAGATCTCACTGTACTTCCTCTCTAATATCTCTTTAATCTCATCTAACTTCTCATCACCTATTTCACCAAGCTTAATTGTAGGGGGAATGTTCATCTTTTTCAGCATTATTTCGGCAGTTCTGTAACCTAAACCCCTTATTGCTGAAAGCGAGTATACAGCTGGCTTTGTGCCATCCAGATTGGTGTTTGCCAATCTCACTATGTATTTCAAATTCTCATTCTTTTCATTTTGCTCTGCCATTATATCACTCAAGGAGTAAAACCTAAAGCAGTTTTGCATATAAAACCTTTTGATTTTTATAACCTGGTTAACTTATGAGTAAGTAAATATTCGCATCGATATGCGTTTCCTTGAATTATATAAAAATTCACTAAAAATGGTTTTCTTAAATACTATCAATTTTATTGAAATTAAGTTGTAGCATAATTTAAAGGAGAGATTAATTTGATTAAGCAATAAATATAGAATTTCTAGTGTAGTTAAGAAGAGATGAATGCCACGTTTCTAAGGGTTATGAATAAAAACCCTAAAATGCCTACAAAAGTTGTTTCCATCTGAAAAACATAAGAAAAATAAGAAAAAAATATCTTGCAATTGAATATATTGTTCTGTGAAATTAGTTGGAATCACGGCACCAATGACAGGTTCAGGTAAGACGACTGTCACTGTTTCCCTTCTTTCAAAAATAAAGAATTCCGTAGGTATTAAGATTGGCCCGGACTACATAGATGTTGGTCTCCTTTCTTCGATCTCGGGGAATAGGGCATGGAATATGGATAGGTGGATACAGGGGAAATCATACACAAAAATATTTCAAAGATTGGCATCAAGATATGATGTTGGTATAGTCGAGGGTGTAATGGGATTGTACGATTCTGGCTTCAGGATAGATGTCAGTACAATGTTCTACTTTAAGAAATTTAAGATACCTTACATACTCGTCATTGATATATCAAAGGTCGCGGAATCAGCATATTACATAGCTAATAAGTTTTTGACAAAGAATTCCATAGGTGTCATCCTTAACAAGTACGGATCCGAAAAACACCTGGAAATGGTCTCAAAGAAATTCAAGGATAATGGTATAAAGGTACTTGGCGCTATACCTAA
>JAVYOD010000024.1:0-16364 GCA_038734825.1 Thermoplasmatales archaeon | reverse complement strand
AGGTGTAGACACTCGCGTGCCGTTGGCCCTTAGACTTTACAGGAAAGGTGTCATACCCTCTCTGAATTTACTCGTCTCCATGTTGATGGAGAAACCAGCGAGACTGTGCAGAGTGAACAAAGGTTACATTGCGCCTGGATATGATGCAGATTTCATATCTGTTAATTTTGAAAAAACAGAAAGAATTAGAGGGGAAGAACTGCATTCAAAATCAGGATGGACACCTTTTGAAGGATACGAAGCCATCTTCCCAGATCAGGTTTACCTTAGAGGCGAATTAATAGTGCAGGAAGGTGAGATAGTAAATTCTAGGAAAGGTGTTTTCTTAGATGGCAAGGCAAAGTGAAATCAAGATTGTAACTGAAAGAATGAGTGAGTTAATAAATCTGGCAATAGAAGACGAAAAGGCTGGTAACAATGATAGAGCGTCACGTAAATATGAACTTATTTTTCTCTATTCAACAAAATATAAGGTCCCGTTGATTCCCCAAGCTAAGGTCTGGATATGCAGAAAATGCAAGAGGGGAATATACGAACTTGGTGGGCATATTAGGCTGAGCAAATCTTATCTCAAAGTATCCTGCGGTTACTGCGGCTACGTCAGACGTTTCCCTATTTCTCATCGATGGTCTCGGCCGTGAACAGGACGTTATACCCTCCAAGGGTAGCGTGAACCCTGTCAATTAGAGATATCGCATCGGCCACCGTAGCGTGATCTCCCCACTCGTACACAAGATCCCTGGTTCCAGTAATTGGACTGAAGCCAAGAGACTGAAGCCTTGCGATGATCTCCGATGGCCTCTCACCCTCGGTGTTGAAGATTATAGAGAGGTAAGTTCTCTTGACCATGGCAGTTAATCACTCTATCTTATTTAGTTTTATCCTGTTATCAGTTGTGGAAAATAAGCCTATCAGAGCTGTATAATGAAAAAATTTTCCAATATTTGAAAGATATGGAAAATATTTTTTTGATCTGGTCCAGAATTTTAAATTATTTTCCCTGCTAAACCATACTGACAACTTCAGGCCTTGACTATTATACGAGTAAGGGAAGAATGGACCCTGACTGTCTCTACTATCTCCAATTCCATAAACTGTTTTGCCATATTTAGAAGTTCAACTGAGGGCAGCACGAATACCTTTGGAACACGAATTTCAGAAAAAATTGAGAACATTCTAGAGTACAAAGATTCCCTCGAATCTGAAAATACCCTTGCGCCTCTCCCATAAGGTGGATCGGTAACTATTGCAGATATGTCTCCAAAATCCTTTATCAAAGAAAAATCGCCGAGTATCACAGTATCTGGAAACCCAAAAAAAATAAGGTTTTTCCTGCATCCTTCTACCATTTTTCTATCTCTGTCTATACCTATTCCTCTGATACCCATTCTGTACCCTTCAGTAAGGAAAGTACCAGTCCCTACGAATGGATCTACAAAAAGGTCACCCTCCTTCAGTGATCCTACGTTTATCATTGCTCTTGCTATCATTGGGGATATGGATGATGGGTGGTTAAACGGTCTATTCTTGAACCTGTAATCCAATATGGAACTTTCCCGTCTTTCGAATATGTTTTCAGTTATGATCTTACCCTCATCATATGCGTAAAAAATTATGTCAGGATGATCTAGATCAACCCTTCCATTAATCCTCCGTGCAATATCTCTCAGGTTAATTTGCGATCCACAATGTTTTGCAGGCCTCACAGCAAATGTTCTTTTGCCTATATCTATTTCATCCTCCTCCACAATTCTTCCCAACCTTCTTGAGAGCGTTATCCTTCTAGCTATGTCTTGGACGGAATCTGTCCGGATGATAGCGTAATGTTCATCAACCTTCTCTATCCTACCCCCGTATGCTGCCAGAAGACCCTTAATTTCAAATAGCGCGAAACTCTTCATAATCCCTAGAAATTCTAAGAGTATCCTCACTCGCTACCCAAATATTTGTTATTATTTAACAGGTCACCTTTATTAACTTTAAGTGCAATGCCTGTCAGATGGCAACGTATAAGGATAGCGGAGTTGACTTTGACGCTATAGGGGCATTTCGTGATTCAATTGTTAGGAATCTCAAATATGCTGGGGAGAAATACAGGAGGGCAATTAAAATAGGTCACTACTCTGGTCTTGTTTCATTCGGAGATGGTTACATAGCTCTTCACACTGATAATGTTGGAACTAAGACAATTCTTGCGTTGAAGTACAATTACTTCGAAGATATAGGCTATGATCTAATAGGTATGAATGTGAATGACCTTGTGTGTATTGGAGCAGAACCAATTGCAATGGTAGACTACATAGCTGGTTCAATTACTGACAGTAAGATAGGGTCTCGAATAGGTAAAAGTATTGACAGGGCCAGTAGGGAAGCTGCGGTAGCTGTTATAGGTGGTGAAACTGCGTCCGTGCCGGATCTCATAAAGGGAATAGACCTGTCGGGAACAGTCGTGGGTTTTGTTAAAAAAGGTAAGATTTTGAACGGCACGAAGATTAAGCCTGGTGATAAGATAATTGGTGTTCCATCCAGCGGCTTTCATTCAAATGGTTTTTCACTTTTGAGAAAGGTATACGAAGGGAAAGATGACATTCTAAATTCCACGGTAGACGGGTTACCATTCTGGAAGCGGCTACTTGCTGGAACGAAGATATATTCCAGACAGGTACTCCCGCTCCTTGACGATCTTGAAATTCACGGTATTTCTCACGTGACAGGTGGAGGTGTTAGAAATCTGTCCAGGCTCAAGAGGATGAGATATAGGCTTGATTTTCCAGAAATACCCTACATATTTAAAAAGGTTATAGAGGATGGAAATATAACAATCGGGGAAGCATTCCAAACTTTCAACATGGGAATAGGTATGTTTATAATTCTACCAAAAGAGGCAGAGAGAGATGCGTTAGATCGGCTCCAAGAGCTAAATCCAGAAGTTGTTGGAGAGGTGAGCGACGGAGATGGAGTAGAAATAAGCAATTTCAATTTAGTGTATAAGGGATATTATTAAAAATTGAAACTAATTGATTATACATTTCAGGATTTGCAGTGCTGAAGAGCCCGCGGAAGCAAAATTGAAACGCAATAGAATTCAAATTCTTTTTATTTACCCACCCTAAATTTTATAGCACGATTTTTTGAGGTACGGAATCCTTTTTACTTGTTAAAATAATTTTAAAAATCGTCCTCGTAAAATAGTGCATTATGCGAGAGAATTGTGATTAAATGGCGATTTTGCTAATATTTATATGGTTGCATTCACTACCCTAAACGAATTAAAGGGTGATGAAATGATAGGAAAGCAAGCGCCAGATTTTCAGGCAAGAGCATTTGTGAACGGAAGGATCGAAGATTTTAAGCTTTCCAAGCTAAGGGGAAAGTGGGTGATCTTATTCTTCTATCCGGCAGATTTTACATTTGTCTGTCCGACTGAGATAGAAGGTTTTGCTGAAAAATACGATCAATTTAAGAAGGCAGGAGCTGAGGTAGTTGCAGTTAGCAGGGACACAGTTTATGTGCACCAGGCTTGGGTTGAGCACGATAAGCGCGTTTCAAAGGCTAAGTATCCCATGGTTGAGGACAGGAAAGGGGAAATATCAAGGGATTATGGAGTTCTCAACGAAAATACAGGCAACGCTTTCAGAGGCCTTTTCATAATCAACCCAGAAGGGATCATAAAGTATATGGTAGTGACTGATGATAACGTGGGAAGGAGCACAGATGAAACATTCAGAATTCTTTCTGCACTGCAGTCTGGAGGTCTATGCCCAGCTGACTGGGAACCCGGAGAACCTACCTTAAAAGTTTAATTTATTTTAATATTTTAAAATCTTCGAACTCTTCTTCTTCCATATATTTTTTTTCTATGTCGGTTACCAGGGCGTTTGGTATCTGGGATGTACAATAATTAATAAGTGCTTCAACGCTTTCCGGGCTACCCTGCATCATTGCTTCAACTGACCCGTCATCCAAGTTCCTGACCCACCCCTTTACTTTTAACGACTTAGCCATCCTCTTTGTCCTCTCCCTGAAGCCTACTCCCTGGACTATGCCGTAAAATTTTACATTGCACTGCATTAGTTCTGTATTAATTTATTATTAAAATAATTGATGCGATTAAGTAAAATAAATTTTAAATATTTCAAATACATTTTAATTTATGAAGAAGTGGCAGGTCGCGGCTATAGTCGTCATAGTCATCGTAGTGGCCATATCCACAACTGCTTATGTGCTCACTGCCCATACTTCATCAGCCAAAGCGAATTATGTAGAAGTGACGTACGATTTGGACGGAAAAAATGTTACTGTGAAGATCCCTGTACCTGTAAAGAGGGTCGTTTCAATGGATCCATCGAACACGCAGATGATGTTTGCGATTGGCGCTGGGAACCTAGTTGTGGCAGATACCAGCTACGATTGGTGGCCTTCCAATGCAACTAAGCTTCCGAAGGTGGAGATGGATAATGGAACAGCGTCTGTAGAAGAAGTCGTAGCTATGAACCCAGATCTAGTTTTGGCTTATGGCGGGATACAGCCACCCCAGATAATAGATCAGCTGGAAAATCTATCGATCCCTGTTCTCGTGTTCCAGCCTCAGAACATACAGCAGATTTACCAGGATATGTTAGTGCTGGGCAATGTTACGGGCCACGAGAGCGGTGCCATGAAGGAAGTAAATTCAATGAAACAGCAGATACAGAATGTTGAGGCGAAAATCTCAGGGTATAAGAAGATGAGCGTTCTTTATATGCTTTGGGCAAATCCCATATATACTGCAGGACCAGGAAGCTTTATAAATAATATACTTCAGGTAGCAGGTGCCATAAACATTGCTAGTAATTTATCATCCCCATACCCGACTATAAGCATAGAACAAGTTATCTACGATAATCCCCAGGCTATAATAGTGGATAATGACACACCTGTGACGAATATGTCTTACTTTACAACAGGTTCTCAGGCTATTCTATGGGAGAACGTTACAGCGATAAAGACAGGAAAGGTTTTATTCTTCAACGTGACCGAATCAAACTGGATGGATGAACCAGGTCCGCTCACTGTCAATGCTGTCAAGACTGTTGCTGAATTCCTCTATCCACAGGCCTTCTGATGAAATCTAGGTATCCTGCTTTTATAATTTTTCTTATTTTTCTAACTATTTTAAACATAATATTTTCAACCTACATAGGACCGGTCCACATTCCCATATTAACGATAATTGAGAATATGTTTCGGTTTTTAACTCACAGTGACCCAAATCATACGATTACGATTATAATTTTCTACGTTCGGCTTCCGCGAATTATTCTCGCGGTAATAGTAGGTATGATTCTTGGGGTATCTGGGCTAGTTACCCAGACTATCTTCAGGAATCCCTTGGGCGATCCGTATTTAACAGGAGTTTCTAGTGGGGCTGCAGTTGGCGCAGCCATTGGTTTTCTTGTATCTCCATACCTTGTGCCCATTCTTGCATTCATCTTCGCGATGCTGGCTGTCGGAATATCGTTCTCTATATCTAGGTCTGGTGGAGAGGTAAAGGCTGAGATCCTCATACTTGCCGGAGTCTCTGTGAGTTTCCTGTTTTCTGCTGTAGCCTCTTATCTCATATACGTGAAAATATACGATCTCAGGGGTGTACTCTTCTGGTTGTTAGGGGGTCTTTACGGAGCTACGTGGCAGGATGACTATTATCTCTTTATAGTTCTTGCAGTCTCCATGCCAATATTCCTGTATATGTGGAGGGAGATGGACATAATGCTCATGGGTGACGAACAGGCAAAGACAATCGGGGTGAATACGGCAAAGATAAAGACAATTGCAATACTCCTTTCAAGTCTTATTACTGGTCTTGCAGTTTCAATAGTAGGTATCATAGGCTTTATTGGTCTTGTCTCACCCCATATAGGAAGAAAAATAGTCGGAGAATCTCATCGCCTTTTGACTGTAGCTGCCCCACTAATAGGTGCCAATCTGCTCCTGGTCAGCGATACAATTGCACGGAGTACGCCAGAAGGAGAAATACCAGTGGGTATAGTTACTGCGTTCATAGGTTCTCCAGTCCTAATATACCTTCTCTTCAGGAGGAGAAAACTGTGATAGATATATCAGACCTGACAGTTACATATGGAAAAAAGGTCGCAGTGCAGGGATTTAATCTGAGGATAAATGACGGAGAACATATAATACTCATGGGCCCAAATGGATCCGGAAAGACAACAGTTCTAAAGGCGATCCTTGGTCTTGTTCCGCACAGGGGTGAGATCAGGATTGATGGAAGGGAGGTATCAAGCCTGAGCAGGCGAGAGCTTGCGCGAAAGGTTGCATACGTGCCCCAGATATTTTCAACTCTCTATACATTCTCAGTTAGAGAATTCATTTCAATGGGTTTATACAGTGTGACAAAAGATTGGAGTTCCGACGACGAGAGGGTGGCTGAAGCAATGAGGCGAGTTAGATTGTGGGAACTTAGGGACAGAAATATAAGCAATATTTCGGGCGGAGAGCTGCAGAAGGCTGTCATAGCTAGGGCTCTGGTCCAAGACTCAAAGTATATTATGATGGATGAGCCTACCGCACATCTTGACATAAAATCCACAAAGGAAGTTCTGGAGATAGTGGATTCGCTCGATGAAAAGGGCGTAGTTATCGTTTCACACGACATAAGTGCACTTAACAAGATAAAAGGAACACTCGTTTTAATGAAGGAAGGGAAGTTAAAGTACGTAGGCTACAAAGGAGATAGCAGTCTAACGGAGAAAATGGAAGAGGTATTCGAATTAAGCGTTGAAGATGTTAACGGTACCCTTTTATTTCAGCTATCCTAAATTGAGACCTGCAAATGATATTCTTGTCTTGATGGGATCTCCGTATTTTTTGAGGATATCGAATGTGTCCTCATCGTAGATAGCAATTATGCTATCGCCTATTAGGGATACTGAGGCAAACTTGCCCTCGAGGTTTTCTAGTATCGTTTCAGCCCTGGGCGATAAGAGACCAGACTCTTCAGAAAATTTCCTGCCGATCACAAAGGCGTTTTCCATAGTTGGCTTCTTTAAGAAGGCAGCCATTGCCCTATTCCCATTCTTAATAATCTCATCAACGCTCGATTGTGATCTTATTACCTCTCCCGTTGGAACCTTCTTCTTGAATGGAAGTATGATAAGATCAGTTTGGGAATGAAGTATTCTCTCCGTAATTGAGTATGGGAAAGTCCCACCTTTCTCCCTTATATGGAAGCCTCCGGAAATCTGGGACTGAACATCTCCAAGCCCTGTACCTCTGGCAAGCTCTATCTGATGGGCAATGCTGTATATATCTCCAATCCTCGTGTTATTTCCAAGGATCACAGCGGCGGAAGTTAATGCGGCGGCCGCACTCAACCCAAAGCCGCTCGACGGCGGGAGAGGGGATGACGACAGTATCTTTCCTGTGAATCCTAGTTTACGAGCCACCTCCTCTTGAATGGAATTATCTATTGGTATTCCGTTAAACCTTATATCCATTGAATCCGCTTCCTGAGCCTTTGTCGTCATTCCAGCTTCTACACAAATTGCAACCCCCTTGGATCCTTTTTTCAATACATCCCTTTCTCTATTAGGTATAAAAAAGAGGGTTGCGCTGCCTGGTGAAAATGCGCTACGAAACGAGTTCGACGATTCTCCTTGCGACTTCAAGTTTATCACCTTCAATTTCAGTTTCCCCCTCCTTTCCTATGACAATGACCTTTGTGCTACCTTCTCTAACGTCCTTAAGGTCGTTTGCCACTACGAAATCTAGACCATATTCAATCATCCTTCTTTTCGCGCGCAACTTCAATTCTTCCTTTGAGACATTGTACTCTGCTTTGAATCCTATTATCCTGCCGTTGAATTTCCCTCTTAAAATTTTTAGAAATTTTGGAGCTGGTTTAAGTTCGAGATTAAGGTGGGAATCTGATGGTATTTTTCCGCTGGTCTTTTCAACGGTAAAATCTGAGAGGGCCGCTGGGACGAAAACGATATCGTTGGATGAAATTTCATCTACCATTGAGACTAACGACTCCACGCTTGAGAACCTCTTGTATTTAAGGAACGGTGGAATTCTAGTCTTTGTAATACCAAAGAACAATGAAAGTTCCGCGCCCATATAGTACAATACTGTGGCTAGAGCTATCGAAGTTTCACCGGACGAGTTATTTGTTATAACCCTCACATCGTCTATAGGCTCATAGCTTGAGCCACCGACAACACAAACCTTTATTCCAGCTAGTTTTCTATGAACCTTCCTTATAACTTCAGCCACTATTGTTTCCGTATCTGCTATCTTTGCCTTTCCTTCTTCCATCACAGGATCTATGAACGAAACACCGTACGACTTAAGGGTATCTATATTCTTTGAAATTATTGGATTTTTGTACATGTTCTGGTGCATTGCGGGTGCGACAAGAACTGGAATCGACCCCAACGAATTTGAAAAGACAGAAGTCACAGGTGTATCATCTATTCCGTGGGCCATCTTAGCAATTGTATTCGCTGTCGCTGGCGCCACGAGTAGAATATCAGATTGATCTACAAGGCTCACGTGCTCTATGGCACCGGTTAACTTCTCAACAACACTATTACCCGATGCGTATTGGAGGGCAAATGGGCCTATGATCGATTTAGCGGAATCTGTCATAACTGTTGAGACGTCTGCTCCGTGTCGCCTTAATTCATGAATAAGTTTTACTGTCTCTACAGCAGAGATGGAGCCAGTAACACCAAGGATGACTCTTTTTCCCTTTAGGAAAGCTGTCTTCTCCCTGACGTCCTGAAGTTTTTCTTGCACCAATCTACATATTCTTTACGATAAATAATTTAATCATGGTTGTTTTCCGAAAATATGAAAATTTTCGACACTCTCACCTCATCACTTAAAGAAATAGAATCAGTTAGAGGTAGAAGGCTGAACATGTTCGTCTGCGGTCCGACAGTATACGACAAGCCACATATGGGTCATGCCAGGACTTACATATTTTACGATGTTCTTGCCAGATACCTAAGGCATAAAGGATTCAGACTGTTCTACCTTATGAATATCACGGATATTGAAGACCACATAATAAGAAAGTCAAACGAAACAGGCCTTCCTTGGAGCGAGATCACTTCAACCTATTCTCGTGAATTTTTTAGAACAATGAATAATTTGAAGAATGACTCTGTTAATTACTACGCATTTGCAACGGATTTCATTGATGAGATTAAATCCCAGATTTCCCGGTTGATAGAAAAAGGGTATGCGTACGAGGCTGACGATGGAGTATACTTCAGAATAAGCAAATTCAAAGGCTACGGGAAACTTTCACACCAAAATATCGACGCGCTTAAAGCTGGTGCCAGGGTGGAAGTAAACGAACACAAGGAAGATCCACTGGATTTTGCATTATGGAAAAAGAGGAAAGAAGGTGAACCATTCTGGCCCAGCCCCTGGGGTGATGGCAGGCCGGGATGGCATATAGAAGATACGGCAATAACGGAATCTATATTCGGAGTGAATTACGATATACACGGGGGCGCCAAGGATCTGATATTCCCACATCATGAATCTGAGATCGCTCAAATGGAGTCAATCTCAGGTAAAGAACCAATGGTCAGGTATTGGATTCATACCGGGCACCTTAACGTTGAGAACATAAAGATGAGTAAAAGCCTGAAGAATTTCATAACGGTGGAAGATGCCCTTAAGGATTACTGGCCAGAAGCAATAAGGGTAATGATGCTTTCTATGCATTACAGCGCCGCGGTAAATTTTGATGTAAAGGCAGCCATGGACGCTCAAGCCAATGCTGAAAGAATCTCTATGGCTGCGCATCGCGTGCTTAATGAGGACGAGAGAAGAACGGATAGAGCTGATGATGTTCTGGATGGGATATTTTCAAAGTTAGAAGCGGATATGAACACGCCAGAGATGATGAGAGAGATAATTTCTTATGTGAAAGAGTTCTTGAGCACTGGTACCATCAGTTCAAAGGAACGAGGAGAAGCAAAGTATATTATATCTGAAATAGAAAAAGTTACAGGCATTGTCAGATCAGCTCAACTGCCCACAAAATCGCTTGACATAGTGTTAAAAATGAGGGAGGACCTGAGGGAAAAAGGTGACTTCAAAGGCGCAGATGAGATTAGGGATTCACTGAAATCCTACGGTATCAGGGTAGAGGATACAGCGGAGGGAAGCTACGCATGGTGGTGACTATAGATGCAATAGTTGCCGTAGATTTCATAAACGTTTTTGTGAGCGGGAGAATGGGATCACAAAAATTCCAGAGAACAGTTTCTGCAACAAAATCGCTCATTGAGGGCTCGAAAAAATTCACAATTCTAGTTCAAGATTCTCACAGACCTGAGGACCCAGAAATAAGTATATGGGGCCCACACGCAATGGAGGGTTCTTCAGAAGCTGAGACGGTGCCTGAATTAATAGGATATGGTCCCATTATCAGAAAGAGGACATACGACGCATTCTATGGTACTGAACTCGAGGCAACATTAAAAAACCGGGGTTTCAAGCAAATAGCGTTCTGTGGCATAGTTACGGATATATGCGTTGCGCACACGGTAGCTTCCGCATTCTTCAGGGGATTCAGCCCTGTAGTCCCAAGGGAATGTACAGACACCTATTCAGATGATGTTAAGGAAAAGACGCTTCGATATATGGAGAAGAACTACGGAGCAAAAATAATATCCGTAGGCGATATCATTGGAAAATGAAGAATATAGCAACACCCGAAGATATCTTAAATCTTAAAACGACTGACATATATTTCATTCGTGCAAAAAAAGCGCTTGAGGCTGCAGGCGTAAACCCTAATGTTGTTATGGAAGTAACATCTTCTTCAAGGGAAATACCTTGGATAACGTTTTCCGGCCTCGATGACGTGGTTTCAATTCTTGCAGGTAAACAGGTTGATGTTTACTCCCTCCCTGAAGGTACAGTGCTCCCGCCTAGGGATGTAAGGAATACGCCAATACCTGTACTAAAAATAGTAGGCAAATATCTTGATTTCGGTATGTATGAGACTCCAGTTCTCGGATCACTCTCACAGGCTTCAGGTATTGCAACGAAAGCATCCTATTTCAAAAAAAGAATAGGGGATTTTCCACTTATTTCATTCGGGGTCAGAAGGATGCATCCAGCACTTGCTCCCTTAGTGGACAGAAACGCGTACATAGGTGGGTGCGACCGCGTTTCCAGTATAATAGGGGCTGAAAGGATAGGTAAGAAACCCGAAGGCACTATGCCGCACTCTCTGCTTTTATTACTTGGTGAAGAAAAGGGGTGGAAAATGTACGATGAAGTTGTGGATAAAGGTATTAAAAAGGTTGCTCTGGTTGATACATACGGGGACGAAAAGGAGGCTTCAATTCGAGCTGCCGAAACAATATCGGATTTGGATGCAGTGAGACTAGATACCCCTTCTTCGAGAAGGGGAAACTTTGCAGATATAGTGAGGGAGGTGAGGTGGGAGCTTGATCTAAGAGGGTTCAAGCATGTAGGAATAATAGTCTCCGGTGGTATCAAAGAAGAAGACATAGAAAAACTGATAGAAGCCGGCGCCACTGGCTTTGGGATCGGGACTGCGATATCCAGTGCTCCTTCAATTGATTTTGCGATGGATATTGTGCAAATTGAGGGATCTGATAAGACAAAAAAAGGTAAGTTCTCTGGGAGCAAAAACGTGTTCCGTTGTCCGCAGTGTCATTCATTCCTTGTGAGTGTAAATAAAATGGAAAAATGTCCCAGGGACGGAAAAGAGATGGAAAATATAATGGTAAAGATCATCGATAAGGGCAACGTTTCGTACAAGGAAGATATTGAAGGTACAAGGGATTATGTTATCCGCCAGTTGGGGTGGTACGAATTATCCTGATCACTGGATTTGCACCTTACTCTAACTTTAAGAGAAATCCATCGGGTGAAATCGCCGAACTCCTTGATGGCACATATATAAAGGGGGAAGAACTGAAAGGGATAAAATTAGAAGTCAAGAATTCCGAGATAGAGGGAAAGTACCTCGATCAGCTTAAGGAGAAATATTCCTTAATAGTGAACACCGGTCTGGCTCCCTCCAACAGATCGATCAGTCTAGAGAAGATTGCTATCAACTGGCAGACCGATATAAAGGACGAAGAAGGGATATCCCCGAGTACGGGTAAGATAGATGAGAAGGCTCCAGACGCAATATTTGCCAGGATGGACGTTGAAAAAATCATTCATTCACTCAGATCCGCTGGAATACCCTCTGAAATTTCGTATTTTGCCGGAACTTTTCTTTGCAATAAAATATTCTTTATGACATTGTATAAAACTGATTACCCAGCTGGATTTATCCATCTCCCCCTAACACCAGATGCATCCCTTGATGGAAAATATCCAACCATGGATATGGAATTAATGATTAAGGCAGTGGAGATAGTGATCCAGAAGGTTATCTAGACTACTGCCCGCCTCTCTTTTCCTTAGCCTTAAATCTTAGTTCATGACTTCCGCACTTTCTGCAGGTGGTTGCCCTGACGGGGTTCGACGCATAGCAGTTCATGCATATCTTTTTGTTGAATAGTCTGTCCATAGCTTCCTTAAATGGCATTCATTCGTTATGTGCATTCAATATAAATTTCTATTCATTAAGACCTGGCGGTTAAAATGTCATTGCAAAATAGTTTCATTAATGAATTTGAAAAATTGCAATTGTAAACCAAGACAATTACTTAATTTAAATGAATTTAAAGCAGCAAGCCACCGGAGGGAATCGAACCCCCGACCTGCTGATTACAAATCAGCTGCTCTTCCGGCTGAGCTACGGTGGCGAATATAGGAAAAATTATCTGTGTATTTTACCCTTTCCGCTGATCTCATGTTTTAATACTAGAGAATGACTGATCTCGCGATATACCATAATTCCTAAGATTTAACTGCACATTTTCCTTAATTATATCTAGCTTTAGAAATCACAATGTTTAGCATTGAACTCCAAAAGCTTCTTCGCTTCCCTTCAGTTCAGAGTTTCTAGATCATCACACGATTTTTGATGAATTGCCTCCATGAATGGCCACTGCAATGCCTGCGAATATTTTGGGAGTAAAAAATGTTGACTTAGGAGGTAGAAGTCTTCCTGAAGAAATTACCCTGATCAACATTTTCTTTTCCCAGCTAGGCATGAGAATGGCAGCACTGGCAACCCCCGTGTCAACCTGATTTGTCGCTATTCTCTCATAAGGTGTAAAACTAATTCCTTCGTTGTTAGGAACTTCATAGCTAGGTCCCGAATTGCCATATAATAGGAAATGCGAGAAGTCTGCAAAAGTTACAGGTTTAAGGCCACTGGATCTGAGGGTTTCTAGAGTCTTTTTTCTAGGGCGTATCTCTTTGTAAGTGCCGTCATATAACGTCATCCCTCCACCTACCCTTTTTTCTCTTCCTTCTGTTGATCTAAAGCATGAGGCTAACCTCTCAAAAATATCCTCTTTTTCTTTCTTTACTATTCTATGTACCCCTGATATGACCATAGAAGGGCTATAAAGGCTGGTCACATATGAGAAAAGCGGTATTGCTTCCAGACCCATTCTCTTCCTCTCCCTGTTAACTTCAATTATCGCCCTAACCCTGTGGTGTCCATCAGCTATAATCCCCCTTGTTCCACTTAGGCTGTTTGAAATCGCTCTTATTTTCTTCTCATCGTCAATAATATATAGAGAGTTTCTGACACCTGAAGAATCATTGAATGAGATTAGCATTTTACCCTTACCAAGAGCGGTAAAAAGTTCGTTTTCAAGGCTCCGCTTGGGGGCTACAATGAAAACAGGCTCTAACTGGGCCTCAGTTTTCTTTAGGAAATCTTTCCTCTTTTCTACATATTCCCGAATTGTGGATTCGTGGGGTATAAGTTCACTTTCTTTCGTTCCTATATCCAGAGAACAGATCAGGCCTACCCTGGACATCTTTGCGCCATTATGAACGAATTCTTGGTTAAGAATAAGCATAGACTTCTTCCCCAGGCTCTGTAATTTTCCAGATGAGACAAGTTCTGAAAGATGAGAGGCTGGATCTTGGCTAAATATCAAGCTAGCCGCATTGTAATTTCTCCTTGTAAGCTTTATGATGTCATCCTCTGATAACATATCTGCAGGAGGGGACAGGAAATCCACGATGTTGCCATTAAAGATGTACGGCGTGAATCCGTCTATTTTCATATATATCTCATCGCGTATCGTTAGGAATTACATTTTAGCTTATAACGACAACCTCCGAAGTTACCTTCCGTCATCTTAGATCATCGTATGATATTAGGATAGGGAAATTGCTTAGGCTCATAGTCCTCAAGTCCTCCGTGATTATAAAGATCGTATGCTGACAGATCCAACAGTCCGTGCCCAGAATTGTTGAAAACTATGACCTCCTCTTTTCCCTCTCTTTTACACCTTAGCGCCTCATCTATTACGAATCTTATTTCGTGAGCAGATTCTGGTGCAGGTATAATCCCCTCGGCTCTGGCAAATATAGTTCCAGCCTCGAAGACAGCGCTTTGCGGGTAAGCATAGGATTCCATATATCCACTGTTTATCAAGTACGATATTATTGGCGACATCCCGTGATATCTCAACCCTCCGGCGTGTATAGGTGGGTTCCTGTAATCGCTCCCTAATGTTAACATTTTAAGCAACGGGGTAAGATGTCCAGTATCCGCATAGTCGTAGGCATATATTCCCTTTGTTGTGTGTGGAACTGCAGCAGATTCACATGCTACGAATCTAGCGTTAAGCTTTCCTTTGAGTTTCTTGCCCATAAACGGAAGGGAGAACCCGCCAAAATTTGAACCACCACCAATGTTCCCGACTAAGACATCAGGCGTTTCTTCAATGATTTCCAACTGCTTTTCTACCTCCTGTCCTATTACAGTTTGGTGGAGGAGAACATGGTTCAATACAGAGCCAAGTGAATATTTGGTGTTTTCATGGGTCAGCGCATCCTCAATTGCCTCAGATATAGCTATACCGAGTGAACCTGGATTTTCTGGATCATCTTTCAGTAACTTCCTCCCGAATTCCGTGTTTTCGCTGGGTGAAGGAAAACACCTCGCGCCCCATGTTTCCATCATTACCTTTCTTCCAGGTTTTTGCTTGTAACTGGCTGATACCATGTATATCCTTGCCTTTAGATCAAAGTAGGCAGCAGCCATAGCTAAGGCTGAGCCCCATTGACCCGCACCTGTTTCTGTGGTGAGTGTTTCAATACCTTCCTTTGCATTGTAATACGCCTGGGCGAGTGCAGTGTTCGGCTTGTGACTGCCAGCAGGATTGTTACCCTCCCACTTGTAGTATATCCTTGCAGGCGTTTTCAAGAATTTTTCAAGTCCATATGCTCTGATGAGTGGTGTTGGTCTTGGAAGCCATCGGTATGCTTCCAGTATGCCTTCCGGGATGTCTATGTACCTCTCTCTCGAAACTTCCTGCATAACTAGCTCTTTGGCGAAGAGCCTCGTTAGACTTTCCGGTTTCACAGGTTCCAAAGTTGAAGGGTCTAGCGGAGGAGGAAGTGGAGATGGCAAGTCTGCTTGAATATTATACCATTTTTTTGGTATTTCTTCCTGGTCAAGGAAAATAGCTCTGTTAATATGCTTCACAAATGGTAAGTTCAATTTACTTCATTAATGTTTCGTTTCAGTCATCAATGATAAAATAGTAACTATTTAGTCAAAATTACGGATTTAAATCCTGTATTAAAGCTCCCTCAGAGTAAGTGCAATCTATCAGTTCTTGGCTTCCATCCCTGTAAAATCGTGTTATTCCAAAAGTACCAATACTATTTTGTGTGCAAACGAGTTAACATCTATCCCTTTTTAAAGAGGAAATTTTATCTAAAAATTTTAACAAATCTCCTTGCCGTCCATCTATTTTTCCGAAATATTCAAAGATTTGAATTTTTTAGATCAATTTCTTTATGAATTGGCAAAAGCTGAGCTTGCTATAAGATATGCTGCTCTCTACTTTTAAAGAGGGTAATGCTAGCTTCGCAAGCCTCTCTGAAAGAACTTGTCGTCAGGTGAATTAGATAAACAGGTAATACGATAACAATCTTGATTTATTTTCTCACCTTTGCATGTGATATTTTAAATCAAGATGTTTTTCCTGCTGAAATTTAATTGTTTTAATTCGATTGACCATTTAGTGTTGATCCTAAAATCTGGCTCTTATTACTATTATGTGAAGTTTATTTCTTTAGGCCCTAATTTATTTAATTTGTTGGAACCTTCGTTCTTTTACAAAAGGCATGCAACAATAATCTGGCAAAATGTGACTTATAGGCAACAAATTTGGTCTCATTCGATAGCTTTATTAAAGGTAAACGCCAGGGGG
>JAVYOD010000023.1:0-16661 GCA_038734825.1 Thermoplasmatales archaeon | reverse complement strand
TAATGGATCTCGACTGGAAATTGTGTGAGATCGAGATTATAGGTTCCAATACTATAATAAAAAGGGTCAATCTCCCTGAAAAGTTGAAATTTATAGATCTTTGAGGATTTCGAGTAACTCTCTCAATTTGATGAACTATTCATGACTAGAGGCTAAAGCCGTGAAAATATTGGCGAAATCAATCTTGGATAATCTTTTTAGTCCCCTTTTACTCTTATTTTTCTGATAATTGGGTGGCTACAGATATCTCTGTTGTTCAGAGGCATTTTACAGGTTTTCTGACAGCTCGGTTGGTCTGCGATCGATAATCGATTAATCTTACAGGGTTGTTCGAAATCTCCTTTACTTAAGGATCCTTACAATTGTTCCCTTAGAACTTATTGACTGGACGAATTTCCATCCTTCCCTATATACAGCATTATTTCGCTCATAGGAACTATCTTCAGAGAATGACTGTTATCAAGTAATTTAGCCTTCTGACATCTATGATTTTAGCAATATACTCGCAAGAGAGTTTAGGAATTTTCTCCCCCTTTATTTCTTCGATGCCTTATACTGTCGGTATAAGCCTCATCCTCTTGAGATTGTCAATCCCCTCTTCTCTTTCATCCCCTCTTCCTGTTGCGGGAGAGGGAATTTTTCACTCAAGGAACTGCTCTTTCCACTCTGACAGTTGGGTGGGAAATATTCCATGTCTCCTGGACATGTCTGAATGAGTGGTGTTTTCTGTGAGTGCTTCCATGACAATCTCAAACTTTTCACTTACGGCAGTGCTTTGATCTCATGTGCACATTTCTATGTATTCTTTCTTGCTTATTAATCTATAATGTTCTAGTTCTATGAGGGGAACACTCAAATAAGGAGACAAGCTTGACAAATTTAGTAAGAATTTATTATGAACTTATAGCATAAGCAAGATCCCGTTTATCCATATCATAGATAAACATTACATACCCTAATCACAACGGAGCGAGGTTAGAGTAGATTCAATGGATAATTGAAATTTGCATATGATAGATTCATAATTTCAACGCTATGAATGATCTAAACAAGTTGTCTTTAGAATCTCTCAAATAGAAAAGAGGGTAAACGTTTCATCTTGCTGAAAATAGCGTTACTTCCATCACTTTAATTAGCTAGAAATTGAATACGGTAATATATGTTCAGAAACGATCTATCTGACCGCAAAAAAGTTATCGCGATTAGAGGAAGCAGTCGGATTGAGAGAAACATGGCGTTTATCCCCAAATCTTTTGCAGCTAGAATCGCAATAAATGGAGGAGAGGCTCTGTTTGAAACTTCTAATGAACTTAAGCGTGAAGTAATGACGTCCACATTTTTTAAATATAACGAAAATCCCCTGAACATGTCATTGGGGCCCATGAATTTCTTTCAACGGAATTTGGGTGGAAGCAGGAAGTCACTTTTATTATCATATCAGGATTGAATAATGAACAGAAGAATGTATGAAATAGAGATTTACGTAAAGAGAGATGACTGTGAAGTAACTAAGATATTGGCAAATCACAGCTTGGGGGCTGAACTCTCCAATCTAAACACAGGAACAAAATCATCTTCTCATCTTTTGGAGTTCGACGTAGTTCACAAAGATTTTCTCAACATGTTCAAGGAGAAGGGAATGAAATTAAGACAAGTTGGAAGGGGGAAGGTCATTGTTGAATCACCCAGCTGCACTTCGTGTAAAATACTTGCTGACCTGAATTCTGTAATTTTATATGCAAAGTCTCGTGGTGAGAATATCGTGATCTACGGATTACTTTCTGATGAACCATCATTTAAGATGTTGGAAAAGGAGTTTAAAAATAAGGGTGTCGAATATGGGCTAATCAAGAAAGAAGAATACAAAAGCTTACCTAACCTCACTTTAAAACAGACTCAGCTGGTATTATTTGCATTCATCAACGGATACTTTGATACTAAGAGAAGAATTACCCTTTCTTCAATTGCAGAGAAATTTGGCATTAAGCCGTCCACAGCAGACTTAATAATGAGGCGGGCTTTGAAGAAAATTGTTGAAAAGCATGTTATGAAAAAGATTTAGGCTTATATATTAGCTTTATTTTTTTTATTGCCTTTGATAATACAATCTTATGACTTCATCGGCCATTAGAGAAAAGAAAAGCAAATGGCCAATGATTGTTGCTATATCTACAGTTGTAGTTTATGTGATATGGTTAGCCATGTCGGCCTACACAGTTGCATACCTTCCACCTGTTCCTGATAAGGTCATAACAACTGATAACCAAACAGTTTTCACTTACAAAGAAATAACTCAAGGGAAATACCTATATCAGAAATACGGCTTGGCCGATTATGGATCGATTCTCGGATTCGGCTCATATTTTGGAATTGATTTCACCTCATACACCCTTCAATTAGACGAGGAATACATTGCAGGTAAGTTAGGAATAAATCCTTTTTACCCAAACAATACTTCACAGGTTGAAAAAATTGCCCCTTATCTTCACGTATCTTACAACTCAAGCTCTTCTATAATGACCATTACACCTATGGCAGCCGAAGCTTTTAACTACAGCATAAATTATTACAGCAACTATTTCGGAAATAACTCAGAACAGAACAGGCTTATGCCGCATTACATAACTAATAGAACTGTCATAACATACATAACAGCATTCTTCACCTGGTCTGCACTCATATCCCTTTTAGGATACACCAATGGATACCCTCCCGTCAACGGACTCCTCCATCCAAACACTAATGTTTTCGTGTCCTCTGATTTGATGACTTTTGCTTTCATAATAGTGGTTCTTCCAATAACTGCGTATATCTTTATTAAACTTCTTTCGTACTGGAATGACCCCAGAGAGCCTATAGCTCTTCCGCCTCCAACTAAAACCCAGAGAACTACCATATATGCTATCGTCGTAATCGTTTTAGCTGCAGCAGTTCAAGGATTGCTGGGCGAATACGTATTCCACCTCTATGCAAGTCCAACTTTTTATGGAATAAATCTGCTAAATATATTACCATTCAATGTGGCAAGGGCTGAACACTACACCCTAGCAGTCTTATGGATAGTTGCAACGTGGATAGTTTTCTCACTTTTTGTTTTGCCATATTTCGGACTTACTTTGTCTAAGAGGCAGGTATGGGGGATCATAGGGGGTACAATTACTGTTGGGTTTCTAACTTCACTAGGGATAATAGCAAATTACCTTCAGTTTATTCCATATACAAGTGGATTCTTCGATGTCTGGTTTATGTTTGGTGGGCAGGGAAGGGATGTAGTTACTCAGGGGACTGTTTGGCTTCTTTTACTTGCCATAATCGTTTCCTATATTTCCTATCTATTCTTCAAAGTTTCAAAAATAACACTTCCCCATTTCAAGCCTTTAACTCAGCTTTTGGGTATTTCCCTTGCAGGTACTGCATTCGGAATCATCATGGGAGCTCTCCCTATCTTTCATCCATGGGCGAACTATACTCTGGATGAATATTTCAGGTGGATCACAATTCATGCCTTTGTTGAAGGATTCTGGCCAGCGATAATTGTAACAATAATAGTCACTCTTCTAATCATAGGGGGACTGTTTCCTGTAAGGCTGGGTACTGCAATAATCGGGCTCGATGCAACCGCAGATATACTTTCAGGGATGATCGGAACAGGGCATCACTATTATTGGGGTGGGGAGCCAACCGTCTGGCTTTACGTTGGTTCCATAGTTGGAATACTGGAGGCAATAGCCATAGGATTTGCCGTTGTTTATGCAATACTCCTTTGGATTAGAAGAAAAACAGATGCAAAGACAGAATTCCAGAAAACACTGCTCATCTTCACTCTAGTAGCTGGCATCGGCGGGGGGATCGGGGCAGCAGGATTTGGAGGAGGCCTATTAAACATGCCAATTTTAAATTACTATCTACACGATACTCAGGTTGTCATGGCTCATGCTCATCTTGCTTTCCCCCTTGCATACGGGCTACCATCAATAATGCTTTGGATCGTGATCCTATATTTGACGGGTGCAATGAAGGAAGTTCATCTGAAATATATGAGATGGGGCGCAATACTCTACGGAATAGGTTTCTATCTCCAAGCTTTGCTCTCCCTTCTTCCCCTCGGAATACTTCAGTATGAATACGAATTGAAGTATGGTTTCTGGTACATAAAATCACTTGACCCGCTAGTGCCAGGTTTAATACCTTTCTGGCAACTACCTCTCACCCAGACGCTGATATGGATAAGAATGATTGGAGACGTAACTGCAATGCTTGGGTTCTCTATAATAGGGTTTGCAATTCTGTTCACATTCAGAGGAGGACTCGGAAAAAGTATGGATAGTAACGCAAACCACGAATAGAGCAGTACAGAGGTGTCGTTTAAAAATCTATTCTTTTGCGAAAACATAAATTTCCTGAGAATCACAGGCATTTTTAGATCTAAAGACGCCGTTATGATCTGATAGGAAAACCAGGAAGACAAGAGATTTGGAATCTTGAAGATAGATTTTTGGGAAAATGAAAATTCTTCCCTCGTCTACTACCAAGTATTAGGAAAAATCCTATGTTTATTCCATTTTACAACGGGCTTGCCGGGATTTGAACCCGGATCAGGGGCTCCGGAGGCCCCTGTGCTATCCAGATTACACCACAAGCCCAGCA
Source organism: Thermoplasmatales archaeon (assembly GCA_038734825.1). Classification (GTDB taxonomy): domain Archaea; phylum Thermoplasmatota; class Thermoplasmata; order Thermoplasmatales. Next base: position 12,014 of record JAVYOD010000023.1, on the reverse strand, counting down.
TACAATCGTAAAAGATTAAACTATTAAAAGAATAATGAAAAGATCATCATGAACTTTGAAAAAGAAAAGGAAGAAGTGTTGAGCGAACTAGGGTTGAGCGAGTTTAATTCTGGAGTTTATGCTGGTGATTGGATAGAAAACCCATCTGGGAAGAAGATAGAATCAATAAGTCCAATTGACGGTAGCAGGATAGCAACTGTTGCCACGGGCTCCCTGCAGGATTACGATAGAGTTATTAAAGCTGCCAAGATGAATGTTGAAAAATGGTTCGAAACACCTGCACCGGCCAGGGGGGAACTCATAAGGAAGATAGGGGAAGAACTCAGGAAAAAGAAGAAAATACTTGGAAAGATCGTATCTATCGAAACTGGTAAGACCGTAGTTGAAGGGGAAGGGGAAATACAGGAGATGATAGATATATCAGATTATTCCGTCGGTTTGTCCAGACAGCTTTTTGGACTTCAGATAGCAAGTGAACGGAAAAAGCACAGAATGTACGAACAGTATCACCCACTTGGCATAATAGGAATAATAACTTCATTCAATTTCCCTTCCTCAGTTTGGTCCTGGAATTCATTCGTAGCATCAGTCGTTGGTAATATTTCGATATGGAAACCTTCATCAAAAGCGATGCTGACGTCAATCGCCGTAATGAAGACTGTAACACAAATCGTAAAAGATAATGGTTTCCCCGACGTATTCTTTCTCATCACCGGGAGCGGTGAGGAAATAGGCAACAAGATTTCCTCAGATCCAAATATAAAGCTCGTCTCCTTCACCGGTTCTGTGAGATCAGGAAGGAAAGTGTCTGAGGATGTGTCTAAAAGGTTCGGGAAAGTAATACTCGAACTCGGTGGAAACAATGCCGCTATAGTGACATCTAAGGCGGATATCAATTTGGCTCTAAAGGGTGTCGCCTTCGGCGCTTTAGCAACTGCAGGCCAGAGATGTACCACGACCAGGAGATTGATTTTGCACGAAAGCATATACGACGATTTTCTCGAAAGGCTCAAGCAGATATACTCAAATGTGAGAGTTGGCAACCCACTTGAGGATGGAGTACTCGTTGGCCCACTTATTGATTCAAATGCAATCAAGAATTTCAAATTGGCCATTGACAGGGCTGTCAAAGAAGGGGGAAGAATAGTCTACGGAGGCGTCGACGTAAAGATTCCAGATTTTGAAGGAGGTTTCTACGTAAAACCTACGATTATAGAGATGCCAGATGTGACTCCTATAACATGCGAAGAAACTTTCGCACCCATACTATACGTTTTTAAATACAAGAAAATAGAAGACGCAATAAGGATACATAACTCTGTACCCCAGGGTTTGTCATCAAGCATATTTACCACTGACCTTAGGGAAGAGGAGCTATTTCTGTCCGCTGCAGGGAGCGATTGCGGGTTAGCAAATGTGAACACTGCGACGGCCGGGGCAGAGATCGGAGGTGCATTCGGAGGGGAGAAGGATACAGGCGGAGGAAGGGAGAGTGGCAGTGACGCCTGGAAAAATTATGCCAGGAGGCAGACGGTAACGGTAAATTGGGGCGATGACATCCCTCTGGCCCAAGGTGTAAGGTTTGACGTGTGAAGTAGAAACGATAAGATTTCATAGGGATTTCTATTTATAGAAAAGTGATTGCGAAAATTCAGGAAAGTGAAATTCACCCCTCGGATTTCCCAGAAAAGGCTAGCTATGATATTGGCTCTTCTGTGACCTTCGAAGGAATTGTGAGGAGGGATGAAGGCGGTAAGGAACTATCCTTCCTTTTATATGAGGCTGAGCGGGATCTTGCTGAAAGGGAGCTAATGAATATATTAGAGGAAGCCAAGCAAAAATATCACTTCGAGGATGCAATTGCCGTACATCGCATCGGTAAGCTCGCGCCGGGTGAAAGATCACTTTTCGTCAGAGTTTTTTCCGAGCACAGAAAGGAAGGATTCGAGGGATGTATATACATAGTTGACGAGCTGAAGAGGCGATTGCCTATCTGGAAAAAGGATATCTACAACGATGGCTCAGAGAAATGGCACTAATATCGAATTAAATTAAAAAACTTCCAAAAGTTTTGATATTTAATTACGATAAGAGAGCAATGATTTATGATAGATTCGGAAGACCTCTCAACAGTCTGAGGATTCAACTCAATGCCTCATGTAATTTCAAATGCTTCTTCTGCCACATGGAAGGAACCGAAGAAAACGGGAGCACTCTTTCGCCGGAGATGATAGAGCGTGTTGTCAAAATAGGCGCAGCTAACGGTGTTAACAGGGTAAAATTCACTGGGGGTGAACCCCTCCTCAGGAAGGACTTGGAAGAGATAATAAGAAGGACAAGGAATCATATCAGTGGAGATATTTCTCTTACTACCAATGCTTTCTTCCTCAAGGAAAGGGCAAGATCATTAAAGGAGGCCGGTCTAGATAGAATAAACATATCAATGCACTCTATTTCAAGGGATAAATTTGTAGAAATAACAGGAGTGGATGCGCTTGAGAGGGTAAGGGAAGGTATTAAGGCTGCTCGGGAAGCCGGCCTAAATCCAATCAAAGTAAATTTCGTTGTACTGAAGGGTTTGAACGATTATCAGATTCACGACATGATGGAGTTCTGCGCAGACGAGGGAGCCACACTTCAACTCATAGAATACGAGACAGATAGGAATGGCGAGAGTTCTCCTTATTACAAGAAATATCACTACGATCTGAGGCCCCTAGAAGAGGAATTTGCAAGAATAGCGGAAGGTATTGAGGTAAATGCACTGCACAACAGGAAGAGATTCCTGATCAAGATGGAAGATGGAAAAGAATGCAAGGTCGAGGTAGTGAGACCACAAAGAAATGCAGATTTTTGCAATCACTGCACACGCCTCAGGGTTACCTCGAAGGGAGAATTTCAAACCTGCCTAAACAGGAGAGATCAGGTATTCGAATTCAAGAATTTAGATGACTATGGAATTGAAAATGCATTTAAAGAGGCAGTTTATGCTAGAGTTCCGTATTGGAGGGAGAGCGATGAAACTTCTTATTAAATATTATGCAAAGTACAGAGAGGTCACGGGGAAGAGGGAGGAGGAGATAGTTTTAGAATCCGCAACAGTCGAAAAACTCCTGGAAATCCTGCGGTCTAGATACCCCGGACTTAGAAACGATAAGAATTCTATCATTGCTGTTAACAGCAGGTTTTCGAAAAGCGACGATCTACTGTCTGATGGGGATGTAATTTCAGTTTTTCCCCCAGTAAGCGGAGGATAAGGTTTTAAAATTGTTCGCTATCGAAAAAGATGAACGACAGGTACCTAAGTCAGCTAGCTGTCAAGGAGATATTTCCGTCAGGACAAAAGAAGATAGAACACGGGACAATCGTTGTCGTTGGCATGGGGGGAATTGGAACATCCATAGCTGAGATATTGACTAGGATGGGCATTGGAAAGCTGGTAATAATCGACGATGATTATGTGGAACTGACAAACCTCAACAGGCAGTCTCTATACGGTGAAAATGATATTGGGAGAAAAAAAGTTGAAGTTGCGGCCAGAGCCTTGAGATCTATAAATTCTGAAGTTGAGATAGTGCCGGTGGATAAACGTCTTACATTTGAAAATGCCCCATCTTTATTCAGCAATGCGGACGTAATCACAGACGCAACAGACAACTATGACGCCAGGGGAATAATCAACGATGTTGCATTCAGATTGAAGAAGATGTGGGTCTTCTCAGCAGTTGAGGGAACATTCGGCTACGTTAAGGCGATAATACCGGGGAAAACATCTTGCCTGGCCTGTTTCGGTTACCCTACCAGCGGACCTGGCATTTCATGCACCGTTCAGGGCGTAATAGGGCCTGCAGTGAAAGCTATATCTTCGATCGCGGCGTCTTTAGCCGTCAAGCTACTTGTAGAAGGTGATGACGATGGGGCCCTTGTTTATCTGGATGTCTGGAGAAAAAGCTTCGAATCAATGATAATACCAAAGAATCCTACATGCAGAGTATGCGGGGAAAACAAAAATAGCGCGTAGATCATTTAAGAAAGTTGATAGCGATCATATTTGCAAAACCGAGCACGAGGCTCCCGGGAAAGCATCTACTGCAGATATGCGGAGAGCCTATGATATCGAGAATTTACCGTGTTCTTAGCTCTTGCAGATTTTTTGACGATGTCATAGTTTACTCAAAGTATCAGGAACTCCCGCTGGTGGGCGTTAAAATAATCAAAGATTTGAGTTCCGGGGTTCTTCTTGATGCTTTAATTTCAGCCCTTGAATCTTTTGGTGAGTTCCTGGCAGTAGGCGGTGACATGCCGTACCTGATGTGCAGAACTGTTTCGCTTTTGACAAACAGCTACGACGGGAGACCTATAGCAGCTGCTGACTCCTCAGGCTTTCCCCAACCCTTATTCGCAATCTACAACCGTAGCATTTACGAAGAATTAAAGGCTTATTCCTTGCATGAGAAAAGAATATATCCATTTCTTCGTAAATACTTTAAAATCATCAATCTTGACGAAGAGGGGAGTAGCAGTATCCTGAGCATAAACACTGATGAAGAATTCGCTGAGGCAAGGAGTAGGATCAACTGCGGGGAAATATGAACCGCGCTTCCTAAGGACAAACGGTATATATGCATTTATTATAATTGATCCGTGACTGTGATAACAGTTTGCCCGTACTGTGGTACAGGATGTCAGATTGTTGTTGACGGAGAAAGGGTCACGGGCTATTCTAAATCACCTGTTAACCATGGGAAACTGTGTATAAAGGGGTACTCTGGCCTCACGTACAACTTCTCCTCTGATAGGCTTAAACACCCCCTTTTAAAGATAGACGGAGAGTTCAGAGCTGTTAGCTGGCAGGAAGCACTCGATACAGCAGCCAGAAGACTCTCTGACATCATAAAGAAATATGGGCCAGATTCTGTTGCGTTTCAATCTTCTGCTAAGTGTACTAATGAGGAAAATTACCTAATGCAAAAAATAGCAAGATTTGTTGGAACGAACAACATAGATCACTGTGCAAGGAGTTGCCACAGTCCGACAGTTGCAGGTCTAATATCAACTATAGGGGCTGGAGCCGCTACTGGCTCCATAGACTCCTTTGGAAGTACCAGAACTTTTTTCGTGATCGGTTCAAATACAACAGAGCAACACCCGATAATAGGTGCCAGGATAATAGAGGAGTACGAAAAAGGAAAAAACCTGATCGTAGCTGATCCAAGGAGAACGAAGCTCGCAGATCTCGCACAGATTTTCATTCAGTTCAAGCCAGGGACAGATATTGCTCTTCTAAATTCCATAATGTTTGTAATCCTCAAGGAAAACCTAGAAAATAAGGAATTCATAGAGTCAAGAACTGAAGGTTTCGAGGAATTTAAGAGGGAAATAGAGAGATATCCACCAGAAGTAACGGAGGGTCTAACTGGAGTTAGACCAGATCTCATTGTGAGGGCCGCGAGGACCATAGCGGAAGAAGGACCTACCTCTATCCTATACGCTATGGGTATAACTCAACATATACAGGGAACTGAGAATGTTCAGACTATTTCGAACCTCGCCTTGCTTACTGGAAATATAGGTAAGAGAGGCAGCGGAATCTTTCCACTTAGGGGGCAAAACAATGTTCAAGGCTCCTCCGACATGGGCGCCCTCTCCGAGTGGTATCCCGGTTATGTGAGGGTTGACTCTCCAGACGTATCGAGGATCGAAGGAATATGGAACAGGCCTTTACCGCGAAAACCAGGGTTAGCACTTTCAGAGATGTTCAGTGCCGCCGCTGATGGCAGGATCAAGGCAATTTACCTTATGGGCGAGAACCCGCTTGTGACAGAAGCGGATGTTTCTGAGGTTGAGAAGGGAATAGAGAATCTGGACCTCTTTATAGTTCAGGATATATTCATGACAATAACTGCGGGAATGGCAGACATTGTTTTCCCCGCTACCACATCCCTGGAAAAAGAGGGAACTTTTACCAATACGGAACGGAGAATACAGAAGGTGAACCCCGTATTCAATCCACCAGGTGAGGCGAAGCCAGATTGGTGGATTCTCAAAGAAATTGGAAAAAGGATTTGCGGACTTCCTGATTATAGGTCCCCAAAGGAAGTATTCGATGAGATAAGAGCCGTTGTAAGGAACTATTCTGGTGCAACATATGAAAACATATATCCCATAGGTAAGCAGTGGCCCGTAAATGAAAATTCAAAGGATGGGACAGAAATACTCCACGCCTCTTCATTCCCGATTGGAAGGGGGAAGTTCAAGGTCACTTCATATAAAGGGACGGCCGAGGATCTTGATAGTTATTACAATTTTACTATGACAACTGGAAGGAACTACTATCACTGGCACTCAGGAACCATGACAAGAAGGACTGACATACTTGACAGGGAGTCACCGGAACCGTACGTGGAGGTCAATTTGGAGGATTCAAAAGTTCTCGGCATCAGAAACGGTCAGAAGATTAGAATTGAATCAAGGCACGGATCTATAGAAATAAAGGCCCTTGTAACGGATAGCATCCCAAAGGGAGTAGTGTTCGTGCCATTTCATTTTGATGAGGCTAGGGTGAACAGGCTTGTCGGGGAAAAACTAGATCCGATTGCAAAGATCCCGGAGTTCAAGGTTGTGCCTGTGAGGTTGATCCCATGATATACATTCTTAACGAAGGAGAGATGCAGAATTTCATAAACGATATTTCAAAGGATTACGAGATATTCGGGGCTAAGGAGGTAGACGGCGAGGTTGTTTTCACAAAAATAGAAAATGTAAGAGAGGTATCAGAAAAGAAATCGAAGTATGCACCCAAGGAATTTCTCATAGAAAGGGGGGAAAACGTACTCTCTCCCATCAATATCCAGAAAAGGGCTGTTTTTGGTGTTAAGAGCTGCGATCTCAAGGGATTTTATATTATGGACAGGCAGATACTTAATAAGGATCCGTTCTACACCTCCAGGAGAAAAAATACTGTTTTTATAAATTATGTCTGTAATGAACCGTGCGAAGGTGGATTCTGCACGACATTCGGCGGTCCAGTGCTGGAGCAGTATGATATACAGGTCCTTAAGGAGGACAAGCTGTACTACGTTATGTCATCAGAAAAATTCGACCATTATTTCAAGGATTATAAAAGGGGAGATGATTTACCGTTTCGCAAGATAAGCGAGAAATTTAACACTGAAATGAAGCCCCTCCCAGTGGATGGCATTGAAAATAGAATGAAATGGGATTCTAAACTCTGGGAAAAATTTGCATCTCTTTGCATTTCATGCGGCGCATGTAATTTTTCCTGCCCGACGTGCTATTGCTTTGACTTGTACGACGAAGGTGATGGAAGGAAGAGGGAGTGGGATTCCTGCATACTCTACGGATTCACTAAGACTTCTGCTGGAAATGTAAGGCCAAACCTTTCAGACAGACTGAGACAGAGATTCTACCACAAATTTTCCTACTATAAGAGAAGCCAAGGAATTTACCTATGCAGCGGATGCAACAGATGTGTTGATGATTGTCCTGTCGGAATTGACATAAAGGAGGTAATTATACATGATTACTCAAGAGAATGAATATATCCCTAGGTATGTTGATGTGATCGCTAAGAGGGATGAAACAAGTGATGTTTTCTCTATTGTTCTGAACACAAGATCCACGGCGAAGCCCGGACAGTTCTTTATGCTATCAGTTCCCGGCGTGGGGGAGGCAGCAATTTCGGCTGCTTCGGGACCAGGAAGGCAACTTGAATTCACTATAAGAAAAGTAGGAAAGGTCACTTCTTCCATTTCAAAGGCAAATACTATTGGAATCAGGGGGCCATACGGGAACCACTGGCCGGTAGATGACTTCGATCATGTTCTAGCTATCGCAGGGGGAATTGGAATACCCCCAATAAGGTCCCTTATAGAGGATGTCACGGACCGGGGGAGGGGATCCTCGCTAGAGGTTCTTTACGGAGCTAGGAGTCCTGACGACATTGTCTATGCTTCTATGATCGAGGAGTGGCATAAGGTTGTTAATGTGAAACTCACAGTTGATAGAGGGAATCCGTCCTGGAGGGGTAATGTTGGTTTCGTCACATCTCTAATCCCTGGTGCATCATCACCGAGGAGTGCGGCAGTGTTCATAGTGGGACCACCCCTAATGATGAAGAATGCAGTCGATACATTACTAAAAACTGGATTCCGCAAGGATAGAATATATCTATCCCTGGAAAGGAGAATGGAATGCGGTATAGGTGTGTGCGGTCACTGCAACATAGGCAAATACTATGTCTGTGAATCTGGCCCGATATTCAGGTTTACTGACGTCGAAGGAGAGCCCGAGCTATTCCTCTAAACTTCTATCTTTAGCTCCCTGATCACATCCTCCGATATTTTCCCATCCTCATCAATACCTACCTCTTTGAGGTAGTCCCTAACTAAGGTCTCGTAATCAATAGTAACGCCTCCAGTTGGCCCGCCCGGTAGAGGAGGATTTCCAACGACCCGGCCAGGTGGCTTTATATCCTTAGGTTTAACGCCCTGCTTTATGTTGAACATATGCCTAAGCAGTTGAATTCTGTGGCCTATGTTAACGAGATCATCAACTGTCATATCCCATCCTGCAATAGCTTTAAAGAGTTTTAGATAAGGGTAGCTGTTGGGCCAAACAGACGTTGAGAACAGACACATCCCAGTTGCATTTATTATCTGAGTTCCGTAAGCTGAAAGGGCCTGAAGATGACCCTTTCCGCTGAACACATACCTCTCTATTTTTGTACCTGATTCAGGATGACTGAACGGCAGTGTAAGGGAACCACCTTCGTCAAATCCTATACCACCTGCAGTATGTCTACCAGGAGTAGGGTCTGCAATGTACGTTGTTGCAAGACTGGGCATTAACCTTGGGTCATGCATTGGAAGATCCTGACCGGCCATCGACATGGCGAACTTATCGCTTCCTTTGCCTATGATCTTGGATGCCTGCAGTGATCCCTGCCCCAGTATCTCCCCAATACCTTTCCCTTCAGCTATAAGTTCAACGAGCTTTACCATTCCATCCGCGTTACCAAAACCTATCTCGAAACCTATATCCTCCTTAGTTAATATACCATTTTCATAGCACTCGTTTGCAAACGCTACTACTGAGCCCGTTGATATTATGTCAAGGCCAGCTCTGTTGCATAACTCGAAGCTCATCGCAAGCGCGTCTAGATCGGATACAAGGTTTAAACCGCCAAAGGCGCCAGTGCCCTCATATTCGAGCCTGTGACCCTCAATGGGACCATACTTTGTCTTCCTGCTAATGTGACCTCCGCAGGCTAAAGTACATTGTGCGCACCCGTATGATCTGATCTTATCCTTCGCTATCTCCTCGCCGCTGATGCGTGAGGCATTCTTTTCACCGAAATCAATAAGGCCAACGCCCTTCCAGTTCTTTATTGGAGTATCTCCGTTAAGATGCGATGATTCAGTGATCTGTGTTGTACCGTAAAGCTGCCACGGTCTGGCAAGATCTATGTTCTTATTGAATTGAATCTGTATCTCCTTCATTGTTTCGGTCAGAAGCTTCGCGTCATAAGGCTGAACTTTTTTAGAACCTCTGACGAGTATACCTTTAATCTTCTTAGAGCCCATTACGGCGGCAAGACCTGATCTCCCGGCAGCTCTCCCGTACTCGTTCATAATAGCTGCAATTAGCATCTTCTTTTCCCCCGGGACACCTATAACGAGGGCCTGCCCCTTTGGCTCAATCTTCTTCAGATAATCCTCGGCCTCGTAAGCATTCTTGCCCCAGATATCTCTGGCGCTTTCCAGCGAATATTTTCCATCTACGATCTTCAAATAAACTGGCTCCCTAGCGATACCCCTGAAAAAGACGCCGTCAAATCCGGCGTTCTTTAGCTCAGGCCCGAACTTTCCGCCGCAGTTCGCGTCTCCCCAGGTACCTGTTGCCGGTGACTTCCCAACAACCTCGAATCTCCCGCCAAGAGGTACAGGGAATCCGTTGAATATGCCAGTAACAACGCCTAAAATATTTTCTGGACCTAGAGGGTCTTCTCCACCCTTCATTTCCCTGTTCAGTATATATGCCCCGAGACCGTTTCCAGTTAGGTACATCTTATATATTTCTTCAGGGATTTCCTCGACTTTAAAACTCATAGTGTCCAGATCTACCCACAAAATCTTACCGTTTAAACCATACATAAGACATGATTACTTAACCATATAATTAATTTCTTGAAAAAACATAAATTAATATCTTGTCTCTCCATTAAGGAACAATGGTAGATCTGAATCTTGGGCCATACATTCAGGACCAGATAAAGCAAGCAGATACAATTCAAAAACAGATGGAAACTCTTTTAGCACAGCAATATCAGTACGAGCTGAAATCGAGGGAGGACAAGAAAACACTGGAATATCTTAATAAAGCGAAACCTGACGACGATATATACAGGGCCATCGGTACAATCCTAGTGAAGGTTAAAGACATAGAGGCATTCAAAAAGGAAATCGAGGAAGATGTTGAGATTTCGGAGATGAGATTGAAGACAATAAAAGAACAGATTGCACAGCTGGATGCGAAGCTCAAGACTATAACGGAGGAAATCAACAAACTTTACAATAAGGCAGAGGGGAAGAATTAGAATTTATCCATTAACATAGCGTCACCAAAGCTGTAGAAGAAGTATTTCCTCTCTATTGCTTCCTGATATGCTCTTTTGAGCCTCGCCTCTCCCCCAAAAGCGTAGACGAGCGCGAGGAGAGAACTCTTCGGTATGTGGAAATTCGTTAAGAGATGTGTTATCGGCGAATTGAATTTCCATCCCGGATATATAAAAATTCTCGTTAACCCTCTATATGGAACCATCCTGCCAGGGTACGCAGCCGTTTCTAAGGATCTAACTACGGTTGTTCCTACTGCCACTATTTTTCCTTTCGCAGCTTCAAGGCTGGAAACGAGACTGTCATCCACCTCGATTTCTTCTTCATCTACTATATGACTTCTTATAGATTCATCCCTTATTTCCTTGAATGTACCGTAACCAACGTTGAGAAGGACGTATCTTACCGCCACGCCCTTCTTTTCTAGATTAGCTAGCATTTCTCTACTGAAGTGGAGGCTTGCAGTGGGGGCAGCCACCGAACCACTAATGTCGCCAATTTCATTTTGATAATATTGAAAATCGCTCTTTTTCTTAACGTAAGGGGGAAGTGGTAGGTGTCCTATCCCCTCAATGAAATCCCAGTCTATGTTTCCCCTTATCAACCTGAGGCCATTGGACCCAGAAGAAACAGTGAATTCCCTTCCTCCTAACTGAACCCTTGATCCGTCCCTAACCCTCCCCTTGATAAGACAAAGGAATCCTTCATCTGTCTTATTTAGGAAAGTTATTTCTATCTTCCCTCCGGTAATCTTGTTCCCATAAACGAGAGATTTTCTGACCCTTGTCCTGTTTAAGATGATGATATCTCCGGGTTCTAGCCAATCGACAATTGCTTTGAAATCTGTATGCTTCACACTATCTTTTTCCAATATCATCAGCCTACAGTCAGATCTTTCAGCCGGTGGTTCTTGGCGTATGAGTTCCCTGGGAAGGTCAAAATCGTAATTATCTAGGGAATACGTATCCATTGTCCTGTGAATATTTTTTATTATCTAGATTTTCCATTTCGGAAAACTAAAGGTCTATAATTTATGAATACCCCAACATAAGAAAAAGTATTAATGAAAATGAAAATCAAGGTAGGGGCTCGTGGTCTAGCGGTTATGACATCGCTCTCACACAGCGAAGGCCGCCGGTTCGAATCCGGCCGAGCCCATTCCGGCCTTTTTTTATTCATGGTCTTTATAGATTCAATTTCCTTTTATGAAATGATGAAACCTCTTTATTCCGATGCTTATACAACAGGGAAATTCATAAAAAAATTATTCTTTGATAAAAATTCTCCGAGATGACTTGGCCTGGATTTGTCAGTTAGCGCTTTTATTACATTGTCTAAAATTATGTTCCAGGACAGATGAAGAGGCTAGCTATCCCA
>JAVYOD010000022.1:0-16835 GCA_038734825.1 Thermoplasmatales archaeon | reverse complement strand
TTAGGAGACCTTCTCCATTGGTTCACTACACAAAACTATCTCAAAATTCAAACCTTTACTCATTGATTTTACATAGTCCTAAAATTTCTTCAGATGCACCGCAATGTCCCAACGAATTTCAATGGATCCTTTTATATAAAAAACTGAACTTCGAGTACCTCCGGCGATCCACACTTCAATGAGAAATTTAGTTCTATAATTCGAAATGAAACGCTATCCCTTGAGGAAAAAATTGAAAATTAATCGTTAAATTTTTTTCAATTTAATTATTACATTTAAATTTCCGCTTCTCGAACATCTTGTAATTACGCTGAACCTGGAAAACACACTTATTCAACTTCTAAATCTTGGTGAAGTTATACGTGTATGACTGTATCGTGGAAGGTTAAAGATGGAATCATAGGCTTCGCCGATGGTCTCGGAAGGGTACTTTCTCTTGATTACGAGGGTAGACTGTTGTTCTTTACTTTGAATTCCACCACGTACAGAAGGACACTCCTGAATAAATTCATAGAACTAAGAATAGAAAATGGAGAAAGGAGGGTGAGCGAGGTCCCAGCTGAAGTTGCCAGATCCTTGGTTTCAGATGCTAGAAACTCATTCGATGAGGCGATCAGCAGTAATCTACCAAAAGAACTTAAAGACAGAGTCTCCATACTAAGAGAAAGGATAGATTATGACTGGCTGGAGAGGGATGCGAATGGCTTCCGTCAGGTTTACGGGGGAGGAGTTCCCATAATACCGCCGGATCAGTATTTTTCCATATATATTAGGTTCAGCGAAGGCTGCCCGTGGAACAGGTGTTCCTTTTGTACGCTTTATCCTGGCATTAGATATAGGGTAAAAAGTGTTAATGAAATATCCTCGCAGATAAACTCACTTTTATCGCTCCTTGGGCAGGGGATGGAATCACGCAAGTCAGTCTTTCTCGGTGACGCGAATGCAATTAACGTCGACACTCACCTATTGGTTGAAGTGTTACAATTGATAAAAAGAGAAATAGGGCTTCCTGTTTACGCATTCACCGACGCATTCACAACAGCAAAGAATAAGGATGTCAAAGATTTCCTTCTAATCAGGGAAAATGGACTCAAACGCTTATACATAGGTATTGAATCAGGAGATGAAAGTGTTTTAAAGTTTTTAAATAAACCTTTGGATATTTCCATTGCAAAGAGAGAGATCGAAGACATAAAAAGGGCGGGCATTGAGGTAGGAGTGATAGTGATGTCAGGACCCGGTGGCAGGGTCCTAGCAAACCAGCATGTAGAGCGGACCGTAGAATTCCTATTAACACTCCCCCTTGGTAGGGGGGACGTTGTTTACGTGTCTCCCATTAAGGAATATGAAGGAAGCGATTATCTTAGAATTGCGAGGGAAAATAACCTCGGAATAATGAGCATTGAAGAGAAGTTAGAACAGGCAGAGACCATAAAGGCAGAGTTAAGAAGCCGCTGGATCAGAAAATTCTCCCATCCCCCGGAGTTCCAGATAGCCCCGTACCTCCTCGAGGAAGCCGTCTACTGATATTCTCCCCCAGGTTTTTTGTTCATTATGAAAATCAATTTTATTCATCAATATGATTATAAAGGCAATTAGAAATTTTAAAATAATTTATAAATAAAAATTACATAAAAATTATTCTTTCTTCATGCCGAACCTTTTCCTCAGATCCCTTAATCCTGCGAAGCTAGCAGTGGCAATTCCTAGTGTAATTGCAATGATTACAATTATTATGACGTCTATTATAAGCCCATAATTGGCTATACTACCAGTCTTGTTCTGCAGGGAGTTCAGGGATTTCTGCGTCGAATTCAACCCTATTTGCAATGAACCTAGAGATGTTTGTATTGTAACGATGTTCCCCTTTATGGATGTAACATTCCCAGTGAGCGACCCGACAGAAGTTTCTACTGTAGCCACATTTCCATCTATTGTCTTCAAGGTTGCATTTAAAGAGGCAAGGGATGTCTTAACAGTCCCAACTGTTGTTTCGAGAGTAGCAACAGTTCCATTCAACGCTACAATAGAGGCGTTGAGTGCAGTGACGGAAGACCTCATATTCCCAAACGAAGTGTTAAGGTATACAACTGTATCGTTTATCGAAGATATCTTAGCGTTAAGTTCGCTTAATGGAATACTGAGGGAGGTTGTAATTGATGAGTTTACTGAGGCCGTTATTTCAGCCACCTGGCTCTGCGAAATACCAGTTACAAGAGCACCACTGCCGCTAATAAGACCGAGGAAATTGGCTCCTCCTTTCATTGTATAATTAGTGCTAATAACTTCTGTTGTTAAAGAACTGCTACTAGACTGATACACATATTCGTATTGCTGCCACTCCAAGGTGATACCCCAGAAGTTACCAGGAACACCGTTTGGCATCTGGAAGGAACCGTTCAAGTATGTGGATGTAGGTGTTTTCACAAAGGAACTGGGCGCTGTATAAATTGCGGAGTTGTTAAAGTATACCGTGACGTAAACGTTGCTGTAGTAGGCCCCACCAGAGGGACCACCGGGTGATGAGGGGGAGGAAGACGGCTTCCAGGAGTAGTTGATTAATTCTCCTGGGAAGGCGTAATAGCCATTTAGGATTGTGAGAGAGTTACTAGGAGTCACGTTGAATTCTGTTGATGAGATCACATTCATGTTGGATGCCTGGACTACGGTTACATTGTAATTCCCAGGTTTTATAACCGGTACAATAAAGCTACCTGAAAACGAGCCAGTGTTAGTTGTTGTCGCAGAGGATACTTCGTACGAAGAGAGATATAAATAATAATTAGTGTTCGCAGAGAAACCAGTCATTGCAAATTGAACAGATTCACCTATAGGACCTTTGGATTCAGAAATTGTGAATGACGGATATACTGTGTATGAAGAATAGGTTGTGTAGATTGAGCCCTGGTACGTGGCCTGCGCAACTATCTCATAGGTACCAGAAGGCTCCGGGTACGAAGAAAGTAACACGCTGAAAGCGAAGCCACCGGAAGTCAAGCTCTCGCTCTGTGACTCTAGTCCTGAAATTGTATAATAATAGACCTTTACAGTTGCCTGTGGATAGAACGAATATCCAACTATGTAATAACCCGTCACAGTACCTGAAGTCACGATCGGGACTGTCTGTACATACCCGGAATTAAGTGAAGCCCCTCCCGTAGAAACAACAATTGGCGTGGAGTATATAGCAGAAGATACAGGCTGGTTTTGGTACGTTATTGCAAGGGAATATAAGCCACTTGATGATGGGGCGGTAAAAGAGATTGAGGCAGATGTCGTCGTTGACGAAAGAATATCGGTTTGGAGGGTACTTGAACCTACGGTAAATGAAATTTCAGAGGATCCAATATATATGTTGTAAGAGGTACTAAGCCCCGGATACACGAGCGAACCTGAGGGTATTAATCCATATACTGTAACTGTTTCTGACGCACCCTGCTCAATAACGCTAACTGTCCCGTAGGATATGTTGAAATGTGGCGGCTGAACTGCAGTGTAACCGTAGGTGTTGCCCGAGGATCCAACCACAGAACCACCAGAGTAAGAGAGAGTTATACTTGATGTGGTTGCAGAAGATGAAAAGCCAGGATAAAACGAGAACATAAGAGTTCCATTCTGTGCTGGAAGAAATTCAAATGTTCCAGCACTGTTCGGCACTATTTTCCCTACCTGAACAGTAAGCACCTTGGCATTCGAGGATGCAGAATCAGAAAACGTATAGACAACCCCCGGAGTGAGACCGAATGCCTGCACATAGTAGTGTCCATATGATGGGAAGTACTCAGTGGTGGAGATCATTGGGATGCCGTCTGGGTCCAAGACCTGGAAATAGCTGGAGACCGTCACGGAAATGCTGTCATAAAGACCTGAGGACGATGCAACAGCATAGTAGCTTCCAGCAGGTATTGCAGGGATATTACCCGAGAGTTCAGCAAATCCATTGGAATCGGTTGTTACTTGTCCAAGAATCTGGGAGCCAAGTGTGATCAAAACCTGAGAACCAGCCGGGAAATTATAAACCATCGCAGTGAACGAGGAACCGGGTGATACGGATGTGGGCGTGAATGTGAAGCCAAGCGATACCGGATTCGGTATAGAAACAAGGATCGCATTTGATTGTGAATATGTTGTTGAATTGTATTTTACTGAAACGGTATAGAGACCCGCGGAAGTTATAGAAGAAGATAGAGTAGCTGAGATGGAAAACGTTCCTGATGCAGAAGCTGTAGTAGCCGAGTTTGTAGCTGAAACTGTACCGACTGATATACCATCCGATAAAATATCGGCAAGTGACGGGAAACCATATCCATTTACAGTAAACTGTGATCCAGAAACACCGCTGATGTCAAAAGGCACCACCGATATAATCGGCTGAATCGTGAGAGATGAGTCAGCAGTAATTCCAGCATTTGGGGATGAAGACGATGTCTCCTGTGCAACAACTGTATACGAACCACCAGCGATTTCTGGAAGAATTAACGAGGACCCGGCTGGTATACTACCAGAAGTCGTTGTTGTGAATTCCCCCAGAAATGTTGAGTATATTGAAGAACCCTGAGGACCTGCCAGGTAGATTGAAACGGTAGAGGATGGGTCCCATCCGGATCCCGATATTGTGGCTGATGTTGTAGGCTGTGTCCCAGAAATAGATATCGAAGGTTTGAGACTGGTTATTGTTACCTGGTATGCCGCTGTGAACTGTGCACCTGATGAAGTCGGAGAGGAAGAGTCACTTGCGATTATGTAGTATGTGCCCGTAGACAAGGATGGTATCGTGAATTTTATTTGTGTGTTACTTAGGGTTGTCGCGCCGCCTGGCAAGGCAGTTGAGCCTATGTAGCTTCCTGTTATGCCAGAAGATGATTCCGATGTGCTAAGATAGAAATAAACGGTAGAACCCGATCCGAAGTTTCCACCACTGGCTTCTGCCAGAACAGTCGTACCCGCGGAGAATATCACTGGGGAATAAGTTACCGTCCCAGAGGCCTGAGCAAAAGAAGGCGATGTCACAAGAACAACGGATGCAATCATCACTAAGACCACTAGTACGATCTTAATCCTGGAATTCATTTTAATTAACACCATTTCAACAACGCATAGGCAAATATAAAAATATTGCTTTAAAAACGGTGTTTCAATACACATGCCTGTTTTCAAACAAATGTGAAATAGTAAAAGAAAAATCCATAGGGGCATCGCCAGGGAGATATCGAAACATTCTCACCTCATTCTTTCATACTCTTTGGAATGAAAAAATTTCGAAAGAAACCATTTTTGCAATACTTTAAGTACCGCTCTCCCGATCTCTTGAGAATGAGATTATTAACTCAGTAAAATTAAAAGGAAAGGTGAAATGTGAGTTCTATTTGTAAAAGAAACAGGCAAACAAATTATTAATACATGGAGAAATTACATGAACGTAGGATGGGGTTCCTTAACGTCTTAACAGACTGATAACTCCTACTAGGTAGTAAAGGTGCGTTTCAATGACTTTTGAAAGTCTGTTATATGTTAAGGAGCGCAAACATGAAGAATTGAACAATAAGGAACCAGATTTTTTTATAGATTTAAACCTAGATCAGATCGTTGATGAAATTTCCGAAAAATTCGGTGAGTCTAACTTGCGAATATTGTTCTTAAATCCCCTAAAGAGTGTCGAAGATGTAAGATACAGACAGGAGATTTTTTCAGATCTTGAACAAAAGGAAACTCTGGATGCCATGAGAGCTTTTTATGAAGAGATAAAGACAGTAATATCAAAGCTTTCCAACGTCGCTGATCTTTATGATATACAAAGGGAAGGAAGGATCTTAAGTTCTGCTCATGATTACATAATCTCTCTAAAGAAAATGCAAGAGTTCTTAAGGAAAGGCTGCGTTAAATCCACCGGGCTTAAAGGATTCGCTAATTATCTTGGAGAATATCTGTCTTCCGAACAGTTTAGAATATTTGAAGAGGATCTAATGAATGCTGAGGCGTCTATCTCATCTATATCATATTCTCTGATAATCGAAGGAGATAGGGTCACCGTAAAGAAGGGGGAACCAATAATTCAGGATTTCAGCACCGAGATACAGAATCTATTTTCTGTTTTAAAAGAAAAGCAAAGTAGAAATGAAAAGCAAATATTTAGAGTGAACTATGGATTCGGCCATGTTCAAGCAGAGATTTTGAAACTTTTGGAAAAGATTTATCCTGATGAGATCAAAAAGCTGAGGGACTTCTCTTCGCAACATGGGGAATTTTTGGACAAAGTTGTTCTGAGAACATTTTACGATATTCAGTTCTATTTATCATATCTTGACTATATAGAGGATCCTAAAAAATTGGGCCTTCCATTCTGTCTTCCTAAGTTAACCACAGACGAAAACATCTTGGACCTTGA
This sequence comes from Thermoplasmatales archaeon, assembly GCA_038734825.1. Lineage (GTDB taxonomy): Archaea > Thermoplasmatota > Thermoplasmata > Thermoplasmatales. Next base: position 10,450 of record JAVYOD010000022.1, on the reverse strand, counting down.
CTCCTTCTATGATATCGCTCTCGCTTCAAAGTTATCAAAAGAGAATAAAACTGTTGTAACCAACGATATTCACCTAAAACAAAACGAGAGAATTGTTATTATAACTGGACCCAACAGCGGTGGAAAGACAACTTTTTCCAGATCAATAGGCCAAGTATTATATCTTGCATCACTCGGCCTACCAGTCCCTGCTCGTAGTGCAACCTTAAGTCTACCCGATAAGATTTTCACCCATTTCGAAAAAACTGAGAATGTTGAAAGCCTAAGGGGTAAACTCGAGGACGACCTTTTGAGACTGAAGGAAATTATCGATAACTGCACGGAGAAGAGTCTTTTAATAATAAATGAAATGCTGAGTTCGACTACTGTAAAGGATGCCCTGTCGATCGGAAAGAAAATCCTTCGAATTTTGCAAAGCAAGGGATGCCTCTGTTTTTTCGTGACATTCCTTGGTGAACTATCAAGTTTCAATAATGTTGTAAGTATAGTGGGGCAGATTAACGAAGAAAACCCTGAAATGAGGACGTATAAGTTTGACAGAGGGGCTTGGAATGGGCTTGCATACGCGACTGCTTTGACGCATAAGCACAGGGTATCTTACAATGATATAATTAGGAGGATCGGTAATGGCAACGAACAAAGATAATGTTGTGCTAAGTCCCCATCTCCTCTATCGTTCCTCTGATCTTGAATTAGATCAAAAGCTAACGCAGCGATGGGTGGCCATTTTCTCAGATATAGGTATGAACTTGATAATAGAAAGAATGGCTATGGGAGATGAAAGGGTTAAGGGCGTTTGTGAAAGAGTTTTGGCTATTGGTCTATCAAACCTAGATGATATAAAATATAGGCAGGATGTGATCAGGGATGGAATAAAGAATAAAGATACTATTAGGAAATTGTATACTAAGCTCAATGATACTATTGACAAAGCTAGGAAACAATTATTCTGGCTTGGTAGCTCATCTCCTGAATATTCATTATACGAATCTATTTCAATCTTGAAATTCTATGTTTCTTTCCTCAGTTATCTAAGAGAGATAGCAGAAGCTAATTACAAGGAATTCAATTCAGAGGGATTCCAAACATTATTCATAAACATAATTAACAAATTCAATGAAAATTACCTCAATGAAATTGTAGAAAATCTGAACAGGCTTGAATTTCCAAATGGGGTTAAGGTTTCTGGCAAGTTGGGAAGAGACTGTGAACTAACTGAGCTGAAACTTGTGAAACCTGAATCTAGACGTCCTTGGGCTCTAAACATATCAAGGTTGAGTGAGAGAAAACTAACGTACGTTCTCCCAGAACGTGATGAGTCAGGGTTTCAGGAACTTGCCGGTATAAAGAACAAGAGTTTATTGCCCGTTACTATAGCACTCAAATCTGCCACAGATAATCTTTTGAACTTCGTGAATAGCTTGTTATTAGAGCTTTCCTTTATAATCGGATGCATAAACCTTTACGAAGACTTAACTATGCGGGGAGGTGCGATAATTTTTCCAGAACTGAGACCAACAGAAGAATATGCTCTAGGATTTGAGGGTCTGTACGATATTTCTCTCTTCATAAAGATAAAAGACAAGGTTGTTTCAAACAGCTTAGAGCCGGGTCACCAGAAACTTATTATGATTACAGGTGCAAATAGGGGCGGAAAGTCCACATTCTTAAGAAGTATAGGTCAGTCACTCATCATGATGAAAGCGGGTATGTTCGTTGCCGCCAAAAAGTTCGTTGCGTCAATTTTTACCAGCATTCACACTCATTTCAAAAGAGAGGAGGAAAGGGAGATGACTATGGGCAAGTTGGATGAGGAACTGGAGAGAATGAATCTTATACTGGATGAAGTAACAAAAGGCAGTGTAATACTATTCAATGAGTCTTTTGCATCAACTAATGCGATAGAGGCATCCCAGATTGCCGGAGGTATAATATCGGGGCTTGTGGAGAAAGGAGTACGCGTAATTTATGTTACACATATATACGAACTGGCATCGCAATTCCTGGACCGATTTTCAGGAGATGTTAGATTTTTAGTCGCAGAGAGACTTGATACAGGGGAAAGAACGTTCAGGATAGTTGAGGGTATTCCAACATCTACTAGCTATGCTGATGATCTTTTTAGGAAAATATTCGAACCTAATATGGAGAAAGTGGTCACATCTAGTAAACCTGGTGACGCAGATAACTTATGAGAAACCCATCTTACTTCTTGTCAATGGACCAGAATTCCATATCCTGTTTATTGCATTTTTCACGTAGTTTTATGAAGAATGTGTTGCTGCAAATATATATTGCCGGTGTCTTACTCAAATGGATACAGGAGTGTGTTTGATCTGAAAAAGGTCCAAACTGAATATGATGGATCTGAAGCAAGGAAGACTGCCACTGTATTCGTTATAAGCCTTGGAATAATGGCTATATTCGCTGATTTTACATACGAGAGCGCGTGGAGCATTTTAGGTCCTTGGCTGAGTTTGCTAGGGCTCAGCGCAACCGCTATCTCAATCGTTTCAGGGGCGGGAGCACTTATCGGATATGGGTTTAGAATATTTTCAGGTAAACTAGCGGACAGCAGCAAAAGACTGTGGCCAATTGCTATTTTCGGGTATACCGTTCAGATGATAGCAGTTCCTCTAATGGCTCTTGCAGGTAACTGGGGTGTTGCTGTTTGGCTTGTCGTTCAGGAAAGATTTGGAAAAGCAATCAGAAACCCTCCACGCGATATGATGCTTTCCCACGCAGGCAGGAAGATCGGATATGGCTGGGCATTTGGCCTTCACGAAGCACTTGATCAGTTAGGTGCCGTACTTGGCCCACTTGCAGTATCTGCAATCCTTGTGCTCGAACACGCGAATGTAACACCTTTACTTCGGGACTACAGATCTGCTTTTGCTCTCCTGACCATACCTGCGATCATAACGCTAGGAATACTCGCTTACAACAGAAAGATCTACCCACATCCAGAACGTTTTGATGCTACCCAGGTAGATTTGAAACCTCAGGGGCTCCCATCAGTATTCTGGTTATACCTGGCAGGCGCGGTTTTAGTAGGAATAGGTATAGGCGGATTTCCACTAATTTCTGTTCATCTTCTTAAATCACATACTGTCTCTGGGGTATGGATCCCCATATTCTATGCGATAGCTATGGGCTTAGGAGGTGGGGGCTCCATGATGTTTGGTCGCGCGATGGACCGCATTGGAATGAAGATCATTGCCCCTCTCATACTCTCCTCCGCTTTAGGAATACCTTTGGTATGGTTTGGAAACTTCGACCTGGCACTACTCGGAATAGCACTTTGGGGGTTAGGAACTGGCGTGCAGGAGTCGCTCATCCCTGCCGTTCTAAGCATGATGGTGCCCATTAGTAAGAGGGCATCGGCAATTGGGATTCTTACCGCTGGTTATGGCATTTCTCTTTTCACAGGTGGTGTCGTTCTGGGCATTTTGTACGAAGTCGGGATAAGGGAACTAGTTATTTTCGGTATGGTAGCGGAGCTAATTGCCATTCCTATTTTCCTTATTGTTTCCAAGCGAATTAATATATGAGCTTCGAGGGTCACGTGTAAAATTCTTAAAAGAGGGGCAATTATTCATTGATCTATTATTTTATAAAATTGCGACTTTGTTTTCTTTTGTTAAACAAAACCTATTCAAATACTGATAACAAAGGATTGCTACCAATTTTATCTTTTATCCTTATTTGCTTTTGATTGCACTTTACCTTTGCAACACTTATTTTTAACAATAGGTCATTGCGAAACACGATATATTGGTTATCCTTATAAAAAATGCTTTAGCATGTTTCATGCTTTCGTTTGTAAGCCACCGACGGGATTTGGACCCGCGACCTCGTGCTTACCAAGCACGCGCTCATACCAGGCTGAGCTACGGTGGCATGGGTTTTGTTATCTTTACAACCTTAAAATTCTTTTTATCTTTGAAGCATCGAAAACGTAAATAGTTCAATAAAGATATACTGGTAATGCCAGATTACGATGCCATTGTTGTTGGTGCAGGCAATGCTGGTTCTGCAGCGGCTATTTCTATGGCTAGCAAAGGTCTGAGCGTACTTCTCGTGGATCGATCTGATCCTCCCGGTGCAAAGAACTTATCTGGCGGTGTCCTCTGGGGAAATGACCTCTCAAGAATTCTGCCTAAATGGCAAAGCGAAGCCCCTTTGGAGCGCTACATTCAAAACAAGAAGATCGGCTTCCTTACTGAGAAGTCTTCCATAATAATAGACTTCAAAACACAGATTTTTGAAGAAAACAAGGTGGGTTACACAGTTCTGAGAGCAAAGTTTGATCCCTGGCTTGCAAAGAAAGCCAAAGAGGCAGGTGCTATGGTCATTCCGGGAATAACGGTAGAATCTCTTGCCATGAAGGACGGAAAGGTTATAGGAGTACAAGAGTCTGGAGACACTATTACGGCTAACGTCGTAATACTGGCTGAGGGGGTAAATCCGAGACTTTCAATAGAAGCAGGACTAAGGCCTCCCCTAAAAGACTGGGAAGTTTCGGTTGGGGTGAAAGAAATTATAAAGCTCAGCCCCCAAAAGATTGAGGATCGCTTCAACCTTAGCCAAACATCAGGAATGGCTTCAGAATACATCGTCGGATTTTTAGGGGATCTGAATATTGGTGGTTTCCTTTACACGAACAAGGAAACTATATCCTTAGGTATTGTCTCTCCAATGGAGCAGTTAAGAGAAAATGGGATGACTCATACGTATGACATAATTGAGAGATTTAAAGAGCATCCGTCGATAGCACCACTAATAGAGGGGGGAAATGTAGTGGAATACGGTGCACACCTTATCCCAGAGGGAGGAATACAGATGGTTCCTAAGTTGTATGGGGACGGATATATGATCGCTGGCGATGCAGCAGGATTTGCATTCAGTAATGGGTTGGTCCTCCAAGGGATGAATTATGCTATCTTGTCAGGAATACTCGCCGGAGAGACTGCCGTAGAAGCTAAGAAAAGAAACGATTTTAGTGCCTCATCACTCTCACTTTATAGGACAAAGTTAGAAGAAACTTATGTCCTTAAGGACCTCCGGACATTCAAAGATATTAGGAAGGTTACAGGGAACAAGAATATGTATACTGTATATCCAAAAATGCTTGAGGGCATTCTGTTGGAGATGCTATGGGAAAGAGGACAGCCCAAGAAGAAAATCAGGGAGATACTTTCTTCCTGCGCTGCGGACCTGAAGATGAGTAGGTTGAAGACTGTCACAGATTTCTATTATATGTACAGGAGGATGTGAACATGGATATCAAGGAAAGGTTGGGGAAAACTAAGTATGATGTTGATAAGAATTACGCCCATATAACAGTAAATGAAAGTATTTGCGAAAAGTGCCCCCACCATTTCTGTGTTATGGCGTGCCCAGCGCAGTGCTATACTCTCCAGGATGGAAAGCTTGTGTTCCAGTATGAGGACTGCGTGGAGTGTGGTACATGTTCGATAGCATGCGATCAAGGCTCCGTTACGTGGCATTATCCCAAGGCGGCCAAGGGTGTTATTTATAAATACGGGTGATGTGAGATGCTCAACATTGCAGTTATGATAAAACAGGTTCCTGATAGTCAGGACATAACTATAGATCCAGTCACAAAGACGCTGAACAGGAGCATGGCTAGGAATGTCGTCAATCCTCCAGATATAAATGCATTGGAGGCAGCACTGCAATTGAAGGAAAAACATGGCGGAGTTGTAACTGTAATAACGATGGGACCGCCGATGGCTGACGTAGCGCTCCTGGAGTGCATGGGTAGGGGAGCGGATAGGGGTATCCTAGTTACTGACAGAGTATTTGCGGGTGCAGATACGTGGCCAACTTCACTCACGCTTGCGTCTACAGCGGATTATCTTGGAGGTTTTGATCTCATCCTATGCGGGGAAGAAACAACAGACTCATCCACAGGCCATGTAGGACCAGGTATAGCAGAATTCCTTGGGTACGAGCAGGCAACGTATGTGCATCATATTGAATATCAGGATGATCACTTCATAGTTTCACGGGATATTGAGGGTGCCGTTGAAACCCTGATGATAAGTAAGCCTGCTGTGATAACTGTAACTCTTAATTCAAACAATCCTAGGAACCCTACGTTAAAGAAAAAAATTGAGGCATACAAGAAAGGCGTTCAGATCATTAGCAACAAGGAGCTCCAATTGGATCCTTCATGCGTCGGCCTTAAAGGTTCTCCAACAATTGTGAAGGACATGAAGACAGTTCCAGATCCCATAAAGAACCCGGCAAAGCCTGGAATAGAAGAGCTTGATAAGGTTGTTTCGGTACTGATAGAGAGGGGGCTGATTAAATGATCCAAAATAAGTGTGCTACGCCTCCGGCGGACGTATCGGTATACAAAGACTTCTGGATATGGTTGGAACAAAACGATGGAAAGCTATCTAAGGTTGCATTAGAAATGGCAGGGATAGGCAGGAAACTGTGCGACAAATATGGAGAAAGGCTTGTAGGTATTCTAGTTGCAGGTGAGAACGCAAATGATATGGCTAAAGAAGCTATAGAATATGGGGTCGATAAAGTAATACTAATAAAGGGAGATCCGCTTACTCACTACAGAACTAGGCCCTATGCTGATATTATCTCGAAGCTTATCCTTGAGAGGAAACCAAATTACTTCATTATTGGAGCAACACACAATGGCAGGGACCTTGCATCAAGGCTGGCAGTAAGGGTTAATACAGGCATTACGGCAGACTGCACAGAAATAGACATAGATCAGACAAAGAAACTTCTGGAGGCCAGAAGGCCTGCTTTTGGCGGCGCTATACTCGCAAATATTCTGTGTGCAAAGCACAGACCGCAGATGGCAAGTGCCAGACCTGGAATATTCAAACCTGTTGATAGAATGTATGGAAGGAATGGAGAGATAGAGGTTATAGAGAGCGGGATTAGGGAAGAAGATATACTAACCAAGGTCCTTCAGGTAGTTTCTAGAGATGAGGTCGATATTACAACATCAGATATAGTGGTAGCAGGTGGCATGGGACTTGGGAGAAAGGAGGGATTCAAGATGCTAGAGGAGCTCGCAAACGAGTTGGGAGGCATAGTGGCGGCATCAAGGCCCACCGTTGATCTAGGCTGGATCACAAGGGATAGACAAGTAGGTCAGACAGGAAAGACAGTGCACCCAAAATTATACATAGCAGTAGGTATCTCTGGTGCAATTCAGCACATAGCTGGTATGAAAACATCTGAATTCGTCATATCTATTAACAAGGATTCTTCAGCACCTATTGTGAAATATTCGGACATAGCGCTGATCGGGGATGCGTATGAAATCGTCCCAAAGCTCATAGAGGCCATTAGGAAAGCCAAGGAAATGATTAGAAATGGGACTATTAAGACGGGAAATAAAGGTTCCTAACATCTAAAAAGAGCCTAGGAATTGATAGATAATCATCAATTTAGATCACTTTTCAATTTACTGCGTAATACATACGGGTTTAGATATTGGTGGCCTGCGCGAGATCCACTTGAAGTTTTAGAAGGTGCAATTCTTGCGCAAAACACGAACTGGAACAATGTAGAACGCGCTCTAGAATCTATTAAAGGAATGGAGCCACGTGAAATCCTAGACTCACCTGATATTCCCTCTAAAATTAGGTCTGCAGGATTTTACAGGCAGAAATCGTATTATCTCAAAACTGCTATTAAATATTACGTGGAAAAAATAGATAGCTGCTCTCTCCCATCATCAACGAGAGAAGAACTGCTAAGGCTGAAGGGTATTGGGAGGGAGACTGCGGATAGTATCGCTCTGTACGCTTTTCACGAGCGAACTATACCTATTGATTCCTATACACTGAGGCTTTTCAACCGTTTCTTTCTTGAAGAGTTGACCCTTAAGGACTACGAATTCCTGAGGACTCAGCTCTCTATTTCCTTCCTTACGGAAGAACTGATGGAATTTCATGCTCTTGTGGATGAACACTCAAAACAGAAATGTAGGAGGAAGCCCCTGTGCGATTCATGCCCATTAAGGGAAAAATGCCTTTTCGGAGTCAGGAAACTGTCCCACTCCCTATAAGGCGCCATCTGTTCTGTATCTTTCTGCTAATAGCAACTCTCTGATTTGGAAGCGAGATTACAGGGTATTTAAGCTCCACTTCTATGATGTCCCCTTTTGACTGGGTAACTGTACCGACGGTAACCGCAGTTGCAACATTTAAAAGGAGCGTTTCACCCTTTATTATCTTGTCAACGTTTAGCTCTTCCGTCGTCCCAACAACTTTGTTAAGTATGTTAGTCTTCATCTGGAGCTTGAACACAGGCTTTGGAAGCGTCCCCTTCAGGCCAACCACCATTCCAACAAGATTGTCAGCCTTCGTGAGGAATGGATCCAACTCCGTCCCGATACCCACTAGTCCGCCGGGACCTTTCTCTTGGAGTGATATGTTCCCTGATACTATTGAAGTTATCACAGTCTGTATTGGAGTCCAGCTTTTCTTACCTCCCTTCGTTACGACCAATCCTGGCGATATTTCTATTTCGTCACCGACCTTGAATTTCCCCGACAAAATTGTTCCACCTATTACCCCACCTTTGAGTTCTTCTGGAGGTGTTCCTGGTTTGTTCACGTCAAAGCTTCTTGCTATATACATCATTGGATTCCCACTATCATTAAATTTTCTAGTTGGAATTCTTTGCTCTATAGCTTCCAATAGGGCATCCAGATTGGCATTATCCAGAGCACTCATGGGGATCACCGGTGCGTCTTCTGCGACAGTTCCCTTGACGAATTCCTTTATCTCTGCATAGCTTTCCATAGCCCTCTTTTCGCTTACCAGATCAATTTTATTCTGCACTATTACCAGATTCTTTATTCCGAGGAAGTTAAGAGCTGTCAGATGTTCCCTTGTCTGCGGTTTCGGACATTTTTCATTTGCAGCAATAACCATTAAAGCCCCATCCATAATAGCTGCACCAGACAACATTGTTGCCATCAGACTCTCGTGGCCCGGGGAATCTACAAAGCTTACAACTCTCTCTAGCGTTGCTCCGCCTTCGCAATCTGATGGCCTGGTTGAATACTTTACAGAAGAACCATCTGAACATCTGTAAATAGGGGCATCAGCGTAACCAAGCTTTATGGAGATCCCTCTCTTTATCTCTTCAGAGAAGTAGTCGGTCCTGGTGCCCGTTATAAGCTTGGTCAAGGTACTTTTACCGTGGTCAACGTGACCTACCATTCCGATATTTACTTCAGGAGGTTTTGGCAGCTTCATTACCTTCTCCTTTTTCAGATTCTATTTTCCCTTCAACAACGACCATGTTAACGAGAGATATATCGTCAGAGATTGTGTTACCCCGTATATTTTTCTTCTTTCTAAGACCAGGCCTCTGAGGATGGAAACCCACACCTCCTGTAAGAAGCACACGTTTCCTTCTCATCCCTGGAAAATCCCCCCTCATAGGAAAACCGTCCTTGTCACTACCTCCTGTTATTTTCAATTTCACGTTTTCCAACCCAATGAAAGAACCGTCTATAATATCCCCTATCTTCTTTCCAAAAAGCGCATTTTGTTTCTCTTCCGGTACTTCAATCTGCCTTGATTTACCGTCACGGGTTGAAACTACAGCCCTCATTGTGACCATTGATTACATCACCGATTGCCACTGTATTTTGACTCCTTATATATACGTTCTTGGTAGCTGTTCTCTATTTTATTAAAAGCCTTGTTCTGTTACTCTTTTTCTGCGTACCAACGAGATTCTAATTATTTGCAACACTAATTCCTATCAACAGGTATCTTTCCTTTGATACTTCCCTATTTCAGAGTGTAGCACCAACACTTTTTCTATGCCATAATACCATTTTTAAATCTTAAAAAAGTATTATTCAAAGTATGTCCAAATTTAAAAAAAGGATGTATCAAATTCCAGATCTGAAAATTATTTTTCATAAAACTGAACACTTTACTCTGTTTAAGATTTTAAATCATCTAAATATATAAAAATTTAACACGCCAAGGAATAATTTAGAAGATAGACTAAGAAGTATTAAAGATAAAAACGGAGAAATTTTTTAGGATTTATATTGAACTCCTTGTGCTAAGCGAATTATACATTAAGTATGCTTTTGGCGACAAACGGAGGAGCCTTAAAGCCTTGGCTGCCTACCCTTATCCTAAAATCTACGGCCTTGCACCCCAACCCTTTCTCTAGGACAATTACAGGGTTCAAATCAAGCTCCAAAATCTCTGGATTTTCGCTAACTAACCTGGAGACGTTTACAAGAACCTCCTTGTATGCTTCCTCATCAGCAACCTTTGCGCCCCTGTACCCTCTTAACACGTCTGCGGTCTTAAGTTCTGATATCATCTCGGCAGCGTCTTCCATGTCTATGGGTGCTAACCTTGTAGATACATCCTTAAGCAACTCGACAAGTTTTCCTCCCATCCCC
>JAVYOD010000021.1:0-16942 GCA_038734825.1 Thermoplasmatales archaeon | reverse complement strand
AAGAGCAATCATGGCTGTCGGCAAATTCCGAACATTTAGGATATCTTGGATTTCCTGGAGCTCCTTTTGCTGGTTACCTCCCCCCATGGGCTAACTCAACCTTCAATGCAACCGGATCTGGTTCTAAAGCCGTTAACTTTACGTATTCTAACGATAACGGAAATCCAGTTTCCCAACAGCCTGTGGTCCATTCTTCCTCAATCCCAGTGAGCAATTATCCATTCAAGGCAACAGTGGCATACCCGTCATTCACCACAGGAAGGAAAATACTAGGGGCTTTACTTGGATGAGAAAGAGCACTCTCTTATTTTCTATTCCTGTTTTATTTTTTGCTGCCATTTTACTTTATCTTCTACTATGGAACGTTTACTTTTCGTTCACTAACTGGTCTATACTTAATCCTGTTCCTAAATTCGTAGGTTTCGAAAGCTATGAAAAAATTTTAACATCATTTTTTTTCAAAAATTCCCTTGAACACTCTCTTTTAATATCTGCCTCATTGGTCATTGCGGGAAATCTTATTGGGCTAATCATTGCTGGTCTACTCTATTCAATAAAAAATAACAAGGTTAAGATATCTTATCTGTCTATTTTCATATATCCGCTGACTATATCGATGTCTGCTAACGGCCTAATCTTTCTATGGCTTTTTAATCCTAATATAGGTATCAATTTCCTCCTTTCCATTTTGCATTTGCCAACTTCTACATGGTTTGCTTCAACTAAAACCGTTCTCCCAAGCCTAATAATAATCGTTATTTGGGCTTATTCCGGTATTGCTGTACTCTTCTACCTTGCATCTTTTCTTAACGTTGACAAATCAATAATAGAAGCTGCAAGGACAGACGGGGCATCTTATTTCAGGATATTTTTTAGGATACTTGTTCCGAACTCCCTGAATAGTTTTATTGTATCTACCGCTCTGTTGTTCCTTTTCTCTTTTCGGGTATTCAGTCTCCCTTTTGTTGTATCAGGTGGTTCATCAAATATATACCTTCAGACAATGCTGATATACCAGTACTATGAGTTCTCAACATCATATTTCGCTAACTCAGCTGTAGTATCTACGATAGTTGTAGTTATAGCTCTAGCAGTAGTGATACCCTACGCTGTTCTTGGTATGAGGAGGTGGACACATCACTGAAAATTTCCCAGTACATAGGAAGCAAATGAGCCCCGTCATAAAGACTGTTATTATTCAAATAGTGCTGATATTGGTCATAATAATATGGCTCATACCTGCTTATACAATGATAATTAATAGCTTCAAGAGCAACACTGATATTTTAACATCAAAGGCGCTTATCCCGCCAACTTCTCTTAGCTTCGTTGCCTTTCGTGAGGCTTGGGATGAGCTTAGGGGTCCTGTTATTAACAGTATTCTTGTAATTTTACCAGTTTCTATAATAAGTACTGTTCTAGGTTCTATGGCTGCATACTACTTCGATAACCTCTCAACCGGATTTTCAAGACTTGCTAGAAACTTCGGTACACTGGGTTTCGTATTGGTTGCACTTGGTACCTTCATACCTTATCAGGCTACGCTTATGCCCTTAACAAGATTTATGGTTAGAATTGGTGGCCTTGGTACTTATTGGGGTCTCGTGTTCGCTTATCTGATCTTCTATCTCCCTACTGGCGCACTCCTGATGTCAATATTTATGGCCGTAGTACCTAGCCGACTAACGGATGCGGCAAGGATGGATGGTGCCAGTGATTTAAGGATTTTTTTTAAGGTAATAATGCCAGCAGTGATGCCAGGATTCATTGCAACCCTGATATTCATATTTATAATGTCCTGGAACGTGTTTTTCCTGCCTCTCGTACTTGTGACAAATCCTTCCTCTCAACTTATATCAGTGGCTGTCGATTCTTTTACAGGCGGATTCGGCACGCTTTATAATGAAACATTTTCGGCGGCAATTATAGCCTCTTTTGTTCCCCTAATTCTATTCATATTCCTAGGAAGATATTTCATCAGGGGACTCATGGCCCTCGGGTCTGGAGGGAAAGGTGTTTAAAATGGTAAGCATAAACATTGATGATGTATCAAAAATTTTTAAGGCGAGAACTAAGGAGGTAAAAGCACTGGAACACGTAAAAATTACCGTGAATAGCGGTGAATCATTTGGTATTGTTGGGCCCAGCGGGGCTGGAAAAACGACCCTAATGAGAATAATAGCCGGTCTGGACGTCCCCACTGAGGGGACCGTTTATTTTGAAGACAAAGTAGTATCATCAAATGGGAAACTGATAATTCTACCAGAGCACAGAAACATAGGAATGGTGTTTCAAAACTGGGCGCTTTATCCTAACATGACTGCGTTCGAGAACATAGCGTTCCCACTCAGATCAAGGCATTTAAAAAACCCTGAAATAGAAGAGATGGTTCATGAAATAGCAAAAGTACTAGGGATTGAAGAAGTCCTCACCCATTATCCTAGAGAGATGTCTGGAGGGCAGGAGCAGAGAGTTGCATTAGCGAGAGCACTTGTTAAGAAGCCATCTATTTTAATACTCGATGAACCGTTTAGTAATCTAGATGCGGCAATGAGAGACGGGGCGAGAGCCTTAGTTAAACGCGTTCAAGACAGGCTAAAGGTCACAACACTTATTGTTTCGCACGATCCGGCAGATATTTTCTCAATCGCGGGAAAAGCGGGGGTGTTAATTAGGGGAAAATTTGAGCAAGTTGATTCACCCCTTAATATATATAACAACCCTAATAATCTTGCAGTTGCAAAATTAGTCGGTGATATAATTTCATTCAAGGTCACAATAGGAACCAATGGCAAAGCAAATTTATCTAACCTTTCATTCTCGTTACCCAGGGAAGTTAATAGCGAAGGTAAGAATGTAATAGGATTCAGGCCTGAAGATGTGACCGTTTCACAAAAAGACGCAATTGACGGATTTGTTAATGCGGGCAGGGTAAAAGTAAAGGTTTCAAGTTATTCTGGCGGCTCATTCAAGATAATAGTGGCGCCAATCGATAATGAGGAACTTGAGCTATTTGCATTCAGCGACATCCCATACGCAGCTGATACTGTCCTTAACTATTATTATAGACCTGATAGGCTAAAATTACTCAGGGAATAGAAAATCCCAAAGTGCATTTTGCCAACTATTAATACGAAAAATGAATACAAAAAAGTGAATACCATTGTAGTAGTAATAGGCCTGGTTGCAGGCACCTTAACAACTTCGTCTTTTATCCCTCAAGCAGTTAAAATTTATTTGAAAAAAAAAGCTGATGAAATTTCGGCGACAATGTTTTCTGTTATACTAATGGGAATGATCCTGTGGATTTTATACGGTTATATGATAAATTCAACCCCGGTAATTATCGCTAATTCAATTTCGGGAGTACTCTGTTTAACCATCCTAATTCTAAAGTTTCATTATGAAAAAAAATATAACGTAGAGCACTGATTTATACAGTAGCTGGTTCCAGTTGCCTGTAAATATTAAATGGCAGATCAATCGCGAATCTTTATCAATCATCCAGGTAGTTTAAAACTAGGTGTTGAGCATTGCTTTAGCCTGTTACCAGTGGCTGTGATTCTTTCAACATAATTACATACAACAGAACATCTGAATTAGCTTAATTTTAGGCAGCTTTTGTACGTCTTTGCTAGATTTATAGCAACGTGAAATAATAATTAACATCGATCTTAGCTTTCTCGTCCCGTAACCCCTACCTCTTTATTACCACGTAGCTAATTTTCCTTAACCCTTAATTTATAATATTAGCAGGGAACTGATTTGGATTTTCAGCCAGAACCCAGCTGATACCTGGCACCAAACCTCACTACGTCTCCTGATGCCATCCCTATTATGTTTTTTCATTTTAATTAGCGTAAGTACACATGAATAAGGCGTATTCGGATGCATCACAACACTCACCTTTATTCCCCCGACCTAGCTCTTTTAACTCAATAGGAATGAGTCAAACAATTTTTAGCTTTGCTTATTTGTTTTTACCGCACTGCTATCTCTTACCGGCGGCTTTTCAATCATTAAGCCAAAAACATGAAACCGGGAGAAAAAATTAAAAATCGACGCCGCCAATTAAAACTCGCTAACTTTTATTATCCGTATTTGTGAATGGGGCTGCCCGGATTTGGACCGGGGTCTCAGGCTCCCAAAGCCCGTAGGATACCAAGCTACCCCACAGCCCCTGTGTCGTAATTTTCAATTAGTTAATATTCTTTTAGTATTCGCAAATATCCAGCTCCTACAATTTCATGGATACGCTAATTTATAATATTAACCTAAAGCATTAAAATTATCTATCATCTTTCCCTTCTATACTCATGAACTGTGAGCTATGCGGTAAACAAACTAACAGACTTTTCGATGTTATCATTGATGGCGTTCATATGAGGGTTTGCTCCGACTGTGTAAAGTACGGACAGGAAGTACCAAGAAAATCTGAGAAACAGCATAGAACTATTTCGCATCCTATTACCTCATTACCTCTAGTGCATACTACCCCCTTAAAGAAACCAAAAGAACAAGAAGATGATGCGGAAGAACCAGTGGAAGATTACGGTAAGATCGTTAAAAAAAGGAGGGAAGAGATGGGATTATCTCAAGAGCAGTTAGCAGCCAAACTTCAGGAAAAGAAAAATATCATAGCCAAAATAGAAAGGGAGGAAATGAAGCCCGATAAACAGATTGCCAAAAAGATAGAAAGAGTTATGGGTATAAAAATCATTGAAAAAGTTCAGTAAACCTGTTTAAAGGTAACCACCAAGAAAATTCTTCACGTTTTCAATGCCTATTGATGTGAAAAGGTAACCAAGCCTGGGACCCGTTTCTCTGCTAAGAAAAATCCTGTACAGCATTGAGAAACAGTGTTGCCTATCATTTATTGAATTCGAGCAGCTTTCGTGTATCACCTTGTTAACTTCTTCAGGTGACATACCATCTTTCAAGCTTTGAATTAGCTTCTCGAGGAATAACTTTTCACTTTGTGACAGTTCCATGACTGGAGGCCTGTCATTGAGCTTGATCTTGAATTCATCGGTCGCAAAGTGGTTAAGCCAGTATCTAACTGCCTTTATCCTAGTATACAATCTTTCAATATCTCCAGACAGATCTATAGACGTTTTTTTAAGTGCGTTTATTATCTCTTCATCATTTTGTTTCAGCTGCACGAGATTTATTAGATGATTGAAAGATACCTGAACAGGCATATTTTTAGGAACTTCAGCGGGCTGTGAAAACTCGTATGTCCTTCTCATATCCATTATCCTCTCGTGATCTTCAACCTTCTCTTTCCCAAAATATACCCTTTCGTAAACATCATATTCATTTACCAGCGATATTAGGCCACGTTGTGCATCCATTTCTATGTGCCTTTCGGGATTGTTCTTAGCGATCAGGAACCTTAATATTTCAGGTGGTGCCATTTTAACCATGTCAATGGACCTTATGAATACCCCCTTGGATGAATGCATTGCACCTTCATTTCTCAGTAGAATCCATTCGTAAACAACAGGAAATGGCGGGGAAATTCCAAAGACCTCGCTTGCTATTCTCTTTCCTGTATCGTAAGATCCTCCGGCAGCCGCGTGATCCTTTCCAAACGGCTCTATAGTAACGTGAAGCGAGGCCCACTTTGCCGGCCACTCGACCCTCCAGGGTAACTTGCCGTTCCCATTCCTCACATCCTTATTGCCTTCGTAGCCGCAGTTTGTGCACCTGTAAGAAACTGTTGGCCAACTATAGGAAAGTATCTCGGTTTTATCAAGCCTTCCGCAAGAATCGCAGATAACATCGAATGGATAGTAGTTTGCCGGCACTTGTTTCCCTGATACCTCTGATAATATTTTAGCTATGATATCTCTCTTTTCCAGTGAAGTTCGGATCAGGTCGTTAAGATAACCCTTTTCATAGAGCTCATGGGTATAAAGGAACTCAACATGAACTCCTACTATTTTCAGAGTCTCTTTGAATGGTTCTATGAACTGCTCTGACCAGCTGGCGTGCTTTCCGCTTGGGGCTGGTATTTTGTACAACGGATGACCTATGTATTTTGAAAATGACTGATCAATTCCCCTTGGAACCTTTCTTAGTGGATCCATATCATCTGCTAAATAGTAGAATTTTACTTCCTTGCCGGAGTCTCTAAGAGCCCTGGATACTATATCCCCAGTAAGAACCTCCCTCATATTGCCAACATGTATCTCCCCAGAAGGAGATATCCCGGTTGAGACTACTTGGCTCCCTTCTAACTTTGAAGCTACTACGTCCGCCCAATGCATTACTTAATCAACCTAGCTCTTATCAGAGCCCTAAGGGGCACTCCATCAATTTCGTCCTTTGCTGTCTTGTTAGCCAGAACAACAATCAAAATAGGATTTCCTTTCTCTTTCCTTGCAGCACTTATAGCCTTTGATGCCGTTTCACCTGTACTGATCACGTCATCTATGAAGACTATGTTCTTACCAGCTATTTTGGCATAATTGCTTGAGAATGTCCCCTCTCCTTTCAGTGTTATAGCCCTGTATATACCAAGCTCAGTTCCTAATATATCTGAGATAAAGGTTGCATAGGGTATTCCGTTGATAGTAATTCCGACTACAGTTTGTACCTCCTTGTCCAATATTTGCATCTCTTCTTCTATTATGTCCGCCATTATTTCTGCAATATTGTAAATCCTGTTGGAATATACCCCCACGCTTCTCCAGCCTATCTTAACGTCTCCGGGCGCTTTTTCCAGTTTGGATTCGCCACTCAGGAGCCATATTACTGTATTGAGAGATAGATGCATCTCTGTCGCAATGTCCTTGTCCGTCATTCCCTTTTGTTTTAGTGCCCTAGCCGTCTCAGCCAATTCCTCTATACTTTTCAACATTATCACCGTTCAGTACTCATAGGGGTCATCACAGCATTTGCTCAGTTGACCCTCTTATCATCACGTTATGCAATATCTCTTTGAGATATAATTCTTTTCGGATTCTTATTTGTAAAGTATAAAATAACAAATTTGCTTTATTTAATGTGCTCTCTCTCCTTGATTCGAGAATACTCGATTTAAATGCGGCCGCAGAAGGCCTCGACTTAGAAAACATTATGGAAAAGGCAGGTGAAAGTGTTGCAAAATTTGTTTATTCCCTGAAGCCGTCTAATGTTCTGGTGGTTTGCGGGTCAGGCAATAACGGGGGTGACGGTTATGTTACCGCCAGGCTGTTGCGATCAATGGGAATTAACGTCGGTGTGTATCAGGCCTCCCATCCTTCCACTGAATTATGCAAGAAGAAACATGATCAGTATTTGGCCGAAGGGGGAGTAATTGCCGACGAGATTGATTTTGATGGTATTGATGTTATAGTGGATGCCCTTTTGGGTGTGGGGATATCCGGAGAACCAAGGGAGCCTTATCTCGGATTAATTAAAAAGATAAACAGTTCTGGAAAGACCGTTGTATCTGTAGATGTTCCTTCCGGCTTTCCCTCTAAAACTCAAGTAAAGGCTGATTACACAGTTACAATGCAATTTCCCAAAGAAGGGATGAACGATGAAAATTCCGGCAAAATAATCGTAGTGGACGTAGGATTTCCCAGGGACATTGTTGAGATTATAGGCCCCGGAGACATGCTCGCATTCCCAGAATCATCCAAGGAGTCTCATAAGGGGCAGAATGGGATTTCCATAATTGTGTCTGGAAGTTCAGAATATTTTGGTGCACCTATTTATGTCTCGAAAGCTGCTCTGCGCATGGGAGTGGATTTGGTTTTTCTCTTCACCCCAGAAAAAATTCATCAGTTTGTTGCCTGTAATGCCCCGGATGTTATCCTGAGAAAATCAGGGAAGGAAAGGATAGAATTCAATTATTCACTCATGAAAACAATAGAAGATAGGGATGCTAGCGTTGCAATTGGACCCGGGATTACAAAGGAGGCTAGTGTTATGAAGGAAGCGTACGAGATAATTAGCTATGCACTTTCCCAGGGGAGAAAGGTTGTAATAGATGCAGATGCTCTACCTGTTGCAAAAGCCATTAAAGATTTCGGCGGAAATGCTGTGTTAACGCCTCATAGAGGTGAATTCAGAACAACTTTCCAATTGGAACCGACAGAAGAAAATGTCATTAAAACTGCTGAGAAGATCAACGCTGTTATATTGCTTAAGGGTCCAGTTGATATAGTTACAGACGGAGAAGTTGTAAAGAGGAACGTGAAATTTCATCATCAAAGCATGACAAAGGGTGGTACTGGAGATTTAATCACAGGGTCTGTTGCGGGACTCCTATCTAGAGGTGTGGATCCACTTCACGCTTCTTTCCTCGCCTCCTACATAATAGGTTCGGCAGGCTTGGAATCATTTAACAGGCATGGATACAGCTATTTCACTTCGGACATTTTAGATTTAATACCTTATATCATAACGAAGCAGAAAAAAAGTTCTTAACTATTAATTCCTTCATTATTTATGGTATCCGTTAAGGACGTTATGACCACGAAGTTTATTTACGTTAACGCTGACGATACAATATCAACAGCGATATCGAAGATGAGTGATAGAAACTTCCATCACCTTCCTGTCCTGGATGCAGATGGAAAATACATAGGGATGGTAGAGTATAATCTCCTCTACAAAAGAGAATCGGTTCCAGTAACCACGAAAGTTAAAACCCTTATGATCAGGACGCCGACTATAACACCCGATACAACATTATCAGAAGCGGCAAGGCAGATGCTTGATAGTGGGGTCAGAGCACTCCCAGTGATTAAAGGTGACAAACTCTTAGGAATAGTGACGGCAACAGACATAGTTAAATCTGTTGGAGAAATCGAAGACCTATCTTCAAAGAAATCGTCTGAAATTATGTCGGGTGATCCGATAACGGTTACGGAGGATGACAACCTAAGTGAAGCTTTAAGGAAAATGAGAGAGATAGATGAAACCAGTATTCCCGTAACTGACAATTCCGGAAAACTAGTCGGAATGGTAAACATAAACGATGTGAGCAAGGCGCTCTGGAAGGAAAAGGGTAGGATGCGCCAAGGCCACTACTATAGAAATGAACCTGATATTAAAGTAAAGGATGTAATGGAACCGCCTGTATATGTGAACCCTGATTCCCCCATTGGGTCCTGCGTCGAAAAGATGGTAGAAGGGGCCCACAGTGTTTGTGTGATCGCAGACGAGACGCTCCGCCCCCAGGGGATCGTAAGCCAGAGCGATATACTTGGCGAGATAGCAAGGGGCTCAAAGGAGGAGTCCGTCCTTGTGAATCTGTCAGGTGCAAAATTTGAGGATCCGCACGTTTACGAGAACATATATTCTATAATCGAAAAATCTGCAAAATCTATTGCAAAATTCAAGAGGATGCGCCCCATGCTTATAAATGTGCATATCGAGGAATACAATCAACAGGGGAAAGAAATTAAATATTCAGTAAGGGGTAAACTTGTAACGGAATCTAAAACCTTCTTCTCAAGATCGTGGGAATGGAACATTTACGGAGCGGTCAAGGGCCTCATGGATCAGTTTGAAAAAATGGTAATAAAAGAGAAAGAGTCAAGGTGATGAAATGGAGGAATTTATTGATAAATCCATAAGCTACGCCTCTAAGGGTAGTAAGTTCGTTGATGCATGCTACTCGTCATCTAAAAAGAACGTGCTACTGATGAAGAATGGCACGGTTTCAGCCTCTGGATATTCCCGAGACGCGGGATTAGCATTGAGGATACTTGACAATTCCATCTCATTTCTATCTTCCAATACCAAAGAGTGGACAAAACTAAAGGATGATATAGATGGGGCGATAAAAAGGTCAAAACTCTCCGGCAGGAACAAATTGTCTGACGAGAAAGCATATGTAGATTCTTGGGCCGTTGAGGAGAAAAGGAAGGTAGAGGACGTTTCTATATCTGAAAAGGTTGAGATCTTAAAACAGCTGGACTCATTGCTGGTAATGAAAGGTATACAGATGCGTATTCTTTCACTAAGTGACAACATTGATGAGGGAATAACTGAGAACACTGAGGGTACATCTATAAGATGGAGACTGCCAAAGGTATCCTTCTTTGCGATGATCGGTTATTTAGGCGACGGAAATTATGAGCAAGGGACCATAGAATTGGGGTATGCTGGCGGATATGAGGCCATAGATCAGTGGAACTTGACTGAGAGAGTAGAAAGGGAGGCTGATGTGCTAAAGAAGGCGGCTACTGCTGATCACATCAGTGAAGGAACATACGACCTTATTGCGGGACCTGAAATTTCAGGCATAGTGGCTCACGAAAGTGCCGGGCATCCATCTGAGGCTGATAGGATACTTGGAAGGGAGATGGCTCAGGCAGGTGAATCCTTCATAAAGAAAGAGGATAAAGGTATGAGAGTTGGTTCGGACGTTGTTAACCTGGTTGACGATCCCACTATAGAACACAGCTTTGGTTTCTATAAATATGATAGGGATGGCGTCCCAGCAAGGAAAAGATATCTGTACAAAAATGGGCTTGTAAACGAGTTCCTTCAAAACAGGGAAAGCGCAGGAAGGACCGGTGAGAAAAGCAATGGTGCCTCAAGGTCTTCTGAGTGGGATAAGGAGCCCCTTGTGAGAATGAGTACCACATACATAGAACCTGGCGGGTACAAGGTGGATGAGTTGATAGAGGGAGTAAAGCATGGAATTTACATGAAAAGTTTCACGGAATGGAACATAGATGATATAAGATTTAACGAAAAATACGTTGGCCGGGAAGCTTATCTAATTGAAAATGGGGAAATAAAGAAACAGATAAGAAGACCCGTAATAGAGACAACTACGATCAAGTTCTATTCTTCAATAGATGCGGTAGGAAATGATCTTGAGTTTTATGCTGGAACCTGTGGGAAAGGTGACCCAATGCAGGGGGTTGATGTCTGGATGGGCGGCCCCCACATACGACTAAGGGGAGTTTACGTAAGGTGATCGTTTATGGATTTATATAAAATCTATGACAAGGTTTCGAAGAAGTCAGATCAATCAGCCCTGAAGGCTGTTGAGCTTAAGACAACGCAAGTCCGGTTCTCTAACAACGCCATTGATATAATTAACACATGGAGCGAGGAATATATATCTGTTTTTATGGCCAAAGGGAAGAAGACATTCTCATTCGAGCTCAAGGATGAGGGCGACCTTGACGATATTCTTGCCAAGGCCACAAATTCATTAGAAAGCGTTGAGGACAATCATGATTTCTTCAGCCTGAATGATAATAAGTACACATATAGAAAAATGAAGAAGGATTATTCTAAACTCCTCGAAATTGAGCCAGAGAAATTCGTAGGAAACTTCATAGAACAGGCCAAGCCTTTCTTCAAGAGAACGGGTGGAGTTTTCTATTCGAGGAAGGTGAAGGAAGAGATACTCACACCGTTCAATTCAGGAACACAGGAACATTTCGGCGTGGAATTTGTTGCGAGAGCATTCAATGATCAGGATTATCCTGTTCAAACCTCATTTATGAGTTCTTCCGATGACGATATTCCACTTCTCGAGAGGCAATTAGATAAACTCATTGAACTTTCAAGAAACATTAAGAGGATAAGTGATGGAAGGGAGGGAAAATACAATGTTATATTTACACCCCTTTGTTTTGCCTCCCTTGTATCTTATACTATTCCGATGGCATCAGCATTTCAGGTTGATTCAGGAATGTCTATTTTTGCTGGCAGACTCGGCGAGAAAATTGGAAGCAGTTCGTTCACGTTGTACGACGATCCCACGGACGATTCCATGATTAATGCAAAGTCCCTAGATGATGAGGGTACCCCGACCCAGAAAACACCTGTGATTGAGAAAGGTGTTGTTAAAGGAATCCTACATAATTTCTCTACTGCCAAAAAATTCAATACAAAAACCACTGGAAATGCTGGAATCATAGCTCCTTCCCCGTGGCAGATTAGCGTTGAACCTGGAAATGAGGAAATAGACGATATGATATCATCAACTAAGAAGGGGCTTCTCATAGTAAATACGTGGTACACTCGTTTCCAGGATTACAGGCAGGGTATTTTCTCAACGATACCCAGGGACGGTATATTTTACATAGAAAATGGGGAGGTAAAGGAAGCGTGGAAAGGAGTAAGAATTTCAGATTCACTGCTGAACATTTACAGGAACATTGAAGGGATAACAAGGGAAACGGAAAAAGTCAAATGGTGGGATGAAACACTACCTACGAAATCTCCCTACGTAGAGGTAGCAGACGTAAATATCTCAAGAAGCAGGTGAAATGATGTGAGTAAAGTTTTCATATGTATTAGATTCTTGATCTAGAGAAACGGCTCCACATTATATTTAATCTTGAATTATAATTCCTCTGCAGTACAGAAATAATGATATATTTAATTTGAATAAATAATTGCTCACTGCCCTTTGGCCCCTCCTACTGGGCAGTGAGTTTTTAAGAATCTTAAGATGTCCAGATACTGTGCATCTTCTTTGCTTTTTCCAACCTCTTTTCCACAACGGACCAGTTTATAAGATTTAGGTACGCGTTGATATAATCCTTGCGATTCGTTCCATAATCTATGAAGTATGCGTGCTCAAAGACATCAAGAACAAGTATAGGAACTAGCGTAACAAACCCGCCAATGTTATGGGCATCGAACAGAAGGTTGTATAGTTTCCCGTCTTCCAGGTTCAATCCCAAAACTGCCCAGCCTCTCCCTGCCATTCCTGTCGCAACAAACTCCTCCTTCCACTTCTCGAACGATCCGAAGTTTTTCTCCAATTCTGTCTTAACAGCTTGCGCCGGTTCAGATGACTTCTCGGAGAGATTTTCGAAATAGAACTGATGGAGATACATACCATTCCCGTTGAAGGTCTGTTCCAGTTTCAGGGCCCTAAACTCTGAATATGTTGCTGCGCTTTTCGAGAGATCAACAGTTCCTGATGCAAGCTTGTCCACAATCTCATTGCTCTTGTTAACGTACCCATTGTAAAGTTTCAGGTGCTCCGCCAACATTCTTTCGCTAATCCCTTTCAGGCTTTTATATGACGGTAGTTTAGCCGTATAATTTCCCATATTTTCACCCAAATGTTCATGGATTAATTATACTTAAATCATTTTGAATTTTGCTAAGCTAAATATGATGTTAGCTTTGTCCCTTTTTCAAAACGGACCTAGCGATAACAATCTTCCTGATCTCGTTTGTTCCGGCCCCTATCTCATATAGTATGGCATCCCTCAGATACCTTCCCAATGGATAATCCTCTGTGTAACCGTACCCTCCGAATATTTGTATCGCGTCCCTTGCTATTTGAGTCGCAGTTTCCGAGGCCAGTAGTATAGACGCCGCAGGATAAGAGGGGTCCTTTACATCTTTTTCTGCCATAAGAGCTGCCTTGTATGCGAGAAGTCGAGCAGCTTCCAACTTAGTGAACATATACGCTATCTTCTCCTGGATCAATTCAAATTCCCCAATCTTCCTGCCAAACTGTTTCCTCTGGTTACTGTACGAAATCGCCTCATCCAGCGCTCTTCTAGCAATTCCAAGGGATCCAAAGGCAAGGACCGCACGCTCTGCATTTAGTCCGCTGTAAATAACATCACGACCCTTTCCCTCCCCCAAAAGGAGTCTTTCGGGACCGACACGAACATTGTCTATAACCACCTCTCCAGTTGGTGATCCTCGCATGCCCATCTTATCTATATGGCGTGGTGTCGAAATCCCATCCTCCCTTTTCAGAAGGAAGGCAGAGTATTCTTCCCCGTTTCTCGCGTATACTATGAACACATCTGCAACTGGTGCATTTGTTATAAATGTCTTGCTCCCGTTGACTATGTACAGCCCGCCTTCCTTTCTGTAATTGGTTTTCATACTTCCAAGTGCATCTGATCCAGATCCAGGTTCTGTGAGACATAGCGAACCTATTTTTGAACCTGAGACAAGGGACGGGATGAATTCCTCCCTTTGGTCTTTATTTCCATTTCTCAGGATATTGTCTATCACAAGATTACAATGTGCTCCGTACGAAAGACCAACTGAGGCTGAAAAGTAAGAGATCTCTTCAAGTACTGCACCCTCCGTGAGATAATTCATCCCGGCGCCACCATATTCCTCCGGGACGGTAAGGCCCAGTAGTCCTAGTTTGCCCATCTCAGCGAACTTATCTTTTGGAAAGTAACTCTCCCTGTCAATCTTGGCTGATATTGGTTCTATATTTTTCTTGCAGAAGTCTCTTGCAAGAGCGACTATTTCAGATGTTTCATCCGGCAGCGAGAAATCCATGTTATTCACAATTAAGGTGTACTTCCTAATAAAACGTTTGTACCAAGAATATTTTAAAAAGGTTCCCCTTATCTCACTATATGGAGGTAATGTTTCCAGATACTCCTGAGTACAGGTTCATACTTAGGGGACTCTGTGACAACGTATTTCCCGCTTATCCCAAGTTCCAATGTGATTCCTTTGATTCTAGGGAATATAATGTCGAGTCTGATATTGCCTTCCTCCCAGCTCCCTTAGCTGTTGTTATGATGGATAGGTATTTGGTGCTAAACGCTGGAGCTGTATTTTCTTATTTCAGCGGACCTATTTTAATAAATTCTAATGAAAAATACACAGAACTCTATATCAGAAAAGATGATTTCTACTCTAGACATTATGCAAGAATATTCCTAGGTGATGTCATTCTAAAAGAGGGGGAGGAAGGATATCCTGCAATACTGGAACCTAGGCTGGCGATTATATCAGGTCCGTTTCCTTATCCAAAGGTAGATCTTTACTCAAAATGGTCTGCCTTTGCCGGTAGCTTGCCACTACCACTCTACTGTGGCATAATAAAAAAAGATCTCAGGGAAGCAAAGGAGATAGTTGAGGAGGCTATAGGAGCATCAGTTAGATATGCACTTAGCAATTCAGATACTTTGATAAAGGATATAGCTCACCTTCACGGCGTGAAGAATGTTGATATACTGAAAAGGGCCATACTGAACTTCGTCAATAGGAATTCTCTATCCATGGCTCCAGAAGAGCTCGAGGCTCTAGGCATTCTTAAAAAGGAAATGTTAAACAGAAACATAAAAATTGAAGATCTGCTCCTGTAACCTATAGAAGCATTATTACGGAAGAAGATTATCGTCAATCATGGAATATATAGATGAGATAATTTCACTTAAGGAGCAAATAGCTTTCGATGGTAAGATAAACATTGAAAATAATTTTGAAAACATCGTTGTTGCTGGCATGGGGGGATCCGGCATAGCAGGAAATATTTTTTCGCAGATGTATAGTAAAAAACCTGTGCACGTCATAAGATCGTACGAGATTCCGGAGTTCGTCGATAGGTCAACGCTGTTCATCGCCCTAAGCTATTCTGGGAATACTGAAGAAACTATAACAGCGGTGAAAAGAGCTAAGGAAAATGGGGCTTCGATAGCCGCTGTAACCACAGGCGGAAAGCTCGCAGAGATCGTTGAGAATACGGTACTAATACCCTCCGGGTTCCAGCCAAGGTCCGCCGTTGGTTTCTTGACCATGCCTTTACTCAACGCTTTTGATCTCGTTCTGAAAGAAGATGTTATAGAGACGATACACGAACTGGAAAACATTGATAATAACACAAAAGAGTTTGAATCCATTGCCTCTGTTCTGCTTGCGGGTAATAAGGTACCGTTTATTCTTGGTACGCCTGATACGGAAGCCATCTCCTACCGGTGGAAAACGCAGTTCAATGAAAATTCAAAGATACTTGCTTTTAATTCAAACTTTCCAGAACTAAACCATAATGAGACTATGCCTTTCAGGATGTCCTATAGGAGGGATGAATTTCATTTCTTCGTACTGACCACCAGGTTTACTCAGGATATTATAAAGAAAAGGATAGAACTCACTTCAAAACTCTGTGGACTCAAGTTTCAAAGCATTTCAGGCAGAGGGCACTCTTACCTGTCAAATCTATTCACACTTATACATATAGGCGACTACATATCGTATTTCCTCGGAAAGGAGAGGGGTATTGACCCGCGCAACGTCAGTATCATAGAAGAGCTTAAGAGAGATCTGAACTCATAAATAAAACATAATTATAAATAGGGAGTAGAGTTGACCATCTGCAGAGAAATGACGGTTATCAAAAGGGATGAGCTTATAACAGCCCTTGAAATAATATTCAAACCGTCGGGTATGAATCAGAGAGAGATAGAGGAGTTGGCCGACTATGTTCTAAGCTTCTTTGGTTTCGAGGATACTCTCGTTGATAATGTCCTTTCGCAGCAGGATAGGGACGTCTTCTACACTCTAGAGGAAACTGGTATACTTTCTACGAGTAGCGAGGATATCACATTGATGAAGGGTAAAACTTGGAGGATTCACTACTGGCACATAAATGACGAGAAGATAAAGAATATCGTGAAGAGCAGGAAAGAAAGTGAAGAAAACATATATGACAAAATATTTCGGGAAGGACTAAGATAGCCATCCGGAATCCTTTCAATTAAAAGTTAGCTATTTATAAACGTCATAATTGTAGAATACGCCATGGTAGATGCCCTCAAACTTTTGCGTAAGGCGCGAACGATGGTTATTTCCACTAATGGGGATGAAATCTGGTCTGCCAAAGTTTTCTACGCACTAGAGGGGGGAATAGTTTTCCTTGTTGAAAAAAATAGTAAGACTCTCAATAACATACTTAAGAATAGCCACGTTGTATTCACAATAGATTTCAATACTCCGGACCTTTTCATTCAAGGATCTGGGAATGCAGTTATCTTAGGCGAACCGAAGGATTTTGATAAGGAGAGGGGCACTCTTCTATACAAAATTCCAGAGGATACTCTTTTTGTTAAGACTGGTCATGTTCTTATTGCCAAAATAATACCCGATGTTATAAGGCTCAGCGATTTTAGGGCTCAACCAAAGAAGATTGATTTCCATTTCAGCCCTGAAGAACTAACTGAAAAGAAAACGTTCAGATATTGGAGGGCTCTAAGGC
>JAVYOD010000020.1:0-17136 GCA_038734825.1 Thermoplasmatales archaeon | reverse complement strand
TGCTGATCTTCCTTCCCCAGCGCCTCTCTACCGACTATAGCACTCAGGCTTCTAAGATCTATACCTCTGCCATATGCTGAATAGAGCTGATCTGCTACTCCCCTGTGGTCTTCCCTGGTCCTCCCCTTACCAATTCCCTGGTTCATAAGCCTCGAGAGAGATGGAAGAACATTTACAGGCGGATATATACCCTTCCTATGTATATCCCTGCTTAGGAATATCTGCCCCTCTGTTATGTAGCCGGTTAGGTCAGGTATCGGATGCGTCATATCGTCAGAGGGCATGGTAAGTATAGGAAGCTGAGTTATGGAACCTTTCCTTCCCCTAATTTTCCCAGCCCTTTCGTATATCGTGGATAAGTCAGTATACAGGTACCCAGGGTACCCCCTCCTTCCTGGAACTTCCTCCCTGGCAGCAGAAACCTCCCTTAATGCTTCCGCATATGATGACATATCTGTTAAAATAACAAGAACATGCATCTCCCTCTCGTAAGCCAAGAACTCAGCGGCAGTGAGCGCTACCCTAGGAAGGAGTATCCTTTCCATTGACGGATCCGATGCAAGGTTGAGGAAGAGAATTGACCTTAGCAGTGCACCCGTCTTTCTAAATTCTTCTATGAAGAAGTTTGCCTCTTCTGATGTTATCCCCATTGCACCGAATACTATGGAGAAGCTTTCAGACGATGAAAGGACCTTTGCCTGTCTTGCTATCTGAGCTGCAAGTCTGTTGTGAGGTAGGCCTGAGCCGGAGAACAATGGAAGTTTCTGACCTCTTACGAGCGTGTTCATTCCGTCTATGGTAGATATCCCCGTCTGGATGAATTCTGAGGGTTCCTCCCTGGAATAGGGGTTAATCGCACTACCTACCACTTCAACCCTCTCCGAAGAAACAACAGGTTCCATACCATCTCTAGGCTCGCCAAGGCCGTTGAATACCCTGCCTAGCATCTCATCAGATACGGGTATCCTTGCAGTTTCCCCGAGAAATCTGACCGAGGTACCTTCAACATCCAGGCCTGTTGTCTGACCAAAGACTTGAACGATAGCTATCCCCTTTGCGGATTCTAGAACCTGTCCCATCCTCCTCTCACCATCCGGTAGCTGGATTTCCACTAGTTCGTTGTAACCCACGTTATCTACTTTCTCAACGAACATTAGCGGACCCGCTATTCTGGTTACCGTTTTGTACCTGATATTTCTCATGTTTTATCGGCCCTCCCCTTTATCTCATTCTCCATCTCCTTAATGAGATCTGAATAGTATGACTCAACCTCGCTTTCCCTTACTTCCTTAAACCTTGAGACCTTCTCCCTGAATGGCATTGAACTTAATTCAGAGACTGTTACGCCCTTGGATACAGCATACTTCTCCAATTCATCCATTTTGAGTATCGCCTGAAGCATCAGAAACTGTTTCCTCAATGAACAGTATGTATCAACTTCATCAAATGCACTTTGCTGAAGGAAATCTTCTCTTATTGACCTAGCAATATCAAGGACCTCTTTCTCGTTCTCAGGAAGGGCATCGTATCCTACCAGCTGCGCCACCTCCTGAAGTTCACTCTCCTCCTGCAGTATCTCCATAGAACGGGTAGTAGCAAACTTCCACTGCTTATCTACATTAGCATCGAACCACTTTCCTAGTTCCTCCGAGTATAGAGAATAGCTTGTAAGCCAGTTTATGGATGGAAAATGTCTCCTCTGTGCAAGGGATGCATCCAGGCCCCAGAAAACTCTTGTTACCCTGAGCGTGTTCTGCGATACCGGTTCTGAAGTATCACCGCCTGGTGGACTCACAGCACCGATAATTGTTATTGACCCCACTCTCTTTTGAGAAGATAAAGTCACAACATTGCCTGCTCTTTCGTAGAACTCAGCCAGCCTTCTTCCGAGGTATGCAGGATAACCCTCCTCCCCCGGCATTTCCTCTAGCCTACCAGATATCTCCCTCAGTGCTTCTGCCCACCTCGACGTACTGTCGGCCATCAGGGCAACATTGTACCCCATATCCCTGAAATATTCTGCCAGTGTTACGCCTGTATAGATTGATGCTTCCCTCGCTGCCACTGGCATGTTAGAGGTGTTGGCAATTAGCGTAGTCCTCTCCATCAGTGGCTTACCTGATTTCGGATCTTTCAATTCTGGGAATGTTGTAAGTATCTCCGTCATCTCGTTCCCTCTTTCGCCGCAACCCACGTACACAACGACTTCAGAATCGGCCCACTTAGCAAGCTGGTGCTGCACGACGGTGTTGTGGAGGATTATACCCCCATAACCACCGATAAAATTCTGACCGAAATCCGGGACAGATAGGTCATAAACATCAACTTCCCCCTCCTCAATTTCTATACTCTTGACCGGGTCAACGGATATATCTTGATATCTTTGTGCCGATGCAAATTGCAATGATCCGTTATGAATAACTCCTGATACTGATTCTGTGTCAACCTTACCCGTTACTCTGAATCCTAGATCAGATTCCATTACAACGAAGTCATATCCAAGCTTGCTTAGAATGTAAAGAACCTCTGATCTAAGGTCTGTCGGAATTGGTTTTGATAATGAGAGGAGCTGCCTTGCAAATGCATCGGCTGTAGCAGCACTCGACTTCATAAGAATTGATGGTATCATTACATTTCCGTTCCGGATCACGCCATTTCGTACGAGGAACGAAATAAGAGCGGAGCTTCTTAAAATAGCCTTTCCTTCGGAAAATTCTGGCCGAATATTGAAGAGGCTTTCAACGATTTCTGAGAAATTCTCCTTATCTATATTATCTAAGAGAAAAGTTAGCTCTTCACCAGAGATATGACCGGACGAGATCAGGTAAGCAATAAACCTACCAAAATCACTGCTGCATCTTCCCGGAACCTTTATCATCACGCCATCGCGTCCGACAATATATTGATCTCCACTTCCACCTCTCTCTTTATTATGACCCCCACCTTTTATACGATTTGACCCATTCTGCCCTTTACTTTGATCCGAAAGATCAAGTTGATCGGAAATGGAAAATTCCAAGTCTCTGCCATCTAGCGGTATTCTCAGAGGTACTACGATCCCATCTCCAACTCTAAGATTCATAGACATATTTTCCTCGATTTTGCCATCGCGCCAGACGAAAAGCTTGTGAACAGGCGTTACTCTCACAACCCTGCCAGATTCTGTCTCAACTCTTACAACAAACCTGCTTTTTCCGTGGTATATGACGTTTGAACTACTCCTTACTATCTTGCCGTCAACCATTGAGAATAACTCGATTTTCTTTGGAAGAAACAAGTATTCGCCATCGCCTTCGATCTTGATCGATGAATCCCTGTATTTCCTGTAAATGCTTTCTATAGGGACGATGCTTCCGTCTCCTAGGAGTACGGGAGTGTCACCAGTAACGCATTTTCCTGAACCAAATGGACCTGGAACTGCTACGGTGCCACCTTTTGCAACTGGGAAAAACGTATCTATAACTCTCTGACCGGTGACAAGAGGAATACTTGGTGGAAGCTTGCTCTTCACAGGTCTTGGTGTTCTTACCGGCCAGTACTGGCCCATCTTAACTTCTACTGTTGAACCCCCTTTCTTAATGTAGGCAACAGTTGCTGTAACGTTGAGCTTCCCCTGGGCGATTTCCTCAACCGTTCCCTTCAGCCCTGGGGGGACCATTATCCTGTGTTCGAGTATAGAGGTTTCTTTTACCGTGCCAATAATATCACCCTCTGAGACTTCGTCCCCCTTCTTCAAAATAGGTATAAAATCCCACTCTTTTTTCATGTCCACTGGATCCGGATAAAGGCCGCGCTTTATGAAGTCACCTCCCTGATTTCTTATTACATCAAGAGGGCGCTGTATCCCATCATATATCGAGCCGATAATTCCTGGGGAAAGGAATACAGACAGTGGCTTATAAGTCGATTCAACCTTCTCACCAGGCTTTATCCCGCTTGTATCCTCATAAACCTGTATTGTCGCCTTGTTTCCTTCCATTCTTATGATCTCACCAACAAGGCCGAGATCACCAACCCTAACGACATCATACATCTTAGCTTGTTCAACGTCTTCAGCAATTACTACTGGTCCGGCAATTCTAATAATCTTTCCCATACTTATATTCCTCCTAAATCAATATTAATTCCGAGAACTCTTCTCGCCATTTCGGATATTTTCTCCTCTTCACCTACCGGAGAAACTGGAACAAAGACAACTAGAGGCATAACACTGGTAGTGACCAAGTTAAGGAATTTTCTGTCGAGTGTAGAAATGAACGTGTTTGAGGCAAGAATGAGACCAAAATTTCCAGAATAGTAAAGCTCTTTCAATCTATCTCCGAAAGTAGATGCGTCAGCCACAAATACATCCTGTATGCCTACTAGTTTGAAACCTATTGAAAGTTCCCTTTCTCCAACAAACGCAATCCTTCCAAATTTGCTAGATGAATCCAATCAAGATCACCCTATGTTCACAGACATCATCCTAACAGTCTCTTCATCTATCTTATAATACCTACTCAAAAAAATGTTCCTGACATCTTTCCATTCCCCTTCTGCCCTCAAAAGATAGGCAAGTATGTTATTCACAGATAGAGGACTCATTTCAAATATCTCAATGAAATTCCAATAAAGATTCCTATAGAGTTCTCCTTCAAACCCAGTGAGTGAACCCCTTGTCTTGTAAAATTCTAAGCTTTTGGTCAGGTCAAAAAATGGTTTTACTTTTAGTGCAACTTCCTCAACAGAGGAGCTTTTTATCAGATCATCTAGGATCTGGTCCGATAAATTTCCTCCCTGGAGAAGGTAATTGGATACGTTGTCTCCGCCACCAAATTCCTTAAATTTCATTATAGTTATGATATTTTTAATATCTATGGTACCCTTTATGAACCTATAAACAGGTCCCTCTGTGCCAGTATAGAACCTGAATTTCTCCCTTAGCATAGAATAATAATATAAATCAAGGGAAAGAAGAAGTGATGATAGACTGTTTGATTTTCTGTAATCGTCCAGGTATGATAGAAGGGCCTTCCCATAACCAAACTTGAGGAGGTAGGAAATCATATCTTCTATACTGCCCATCGAGAGCAAATTTTTATAATCTGAATGCGAGAGTAGGCCAGCAAATATGCCAAGTGTAGTCATGTTCTCTGAAACCAAGTGCATTTCTGTGTCTTCAACCTTATAGTTGAGGTTTTTTGCGACCATAATAGTCTTGATGTTCATTATATCCCATTTCGTAAGGTATGAAGCTACCAGATCTCTCCCTTCCTTCGGCGTTAAAGAGAGTGCCAGCTTATTCAACTTGGCCAAATGCGTGTTCGTTGCAGCCTCTATTAAGTTGTAACCAGAGTATTGAGAGGAGTTTGCGGATATATCTGCATCGTAGCCGTGGTTTGAAAGATAAGAGATGAAGTCTGCCGGGTTAACAAGCCTCATCAACTCTTCGTAGTCCTTCCTTTTAAGTAGGTCATTACGCTTGACCTTTAACGTTCCATAAGAAAGACCGTAAACATTCTGCAAGCTCATCACCTTATATGGGACTTCACCATTGATGAAAGTTCACCCTTCATATCTCTAAGGATCTGGGAAAACGTGTAATCAACTATCACCTTACCGTCTGCGGACGTTACTAAGACTCCCCCTATGGGATCAACTTCCTCCTCCACTATTCTGACACCAGGGTTTAGATGGCGAAGCTTTGCTGCATCTTCGCTTCTAAGATGACAGATAAATTCATCACCAAGCTGAGACGATGCCTCAAGTATCTTTCTGTTTAGGAACTGTAT
This sequence comes from Thermoplasmatales archaeon, assembly GCA_038734825.1. Classification (GTDB taxonomy): domain Archaea; phylum Thermoplasmatota; class Thermoplasmata; order Thermoplasmatales. Next base: position 11,365 of record JAVYOD010000020.1, on the reverse strand, counting down.
ATATTCTGCCTCATTGGTGAAATTTCTAATTCTTGAAACCAGAGCATCAAAATACTTATTCTCAACAGCTTCTAGGGCCTTTTCGTAAGCCATCCTACCCTCAAGAGTTGCGGTCGATATGATCTGCCTACTCTGAATCTCTCCTTCTTCCCTAGCTTTGTTCTGGTACCTCTCAAGGATAGATTTTGATCTTTTGTTTGCTTCTTCGATGATATCCCTAGCCTTTTCGTTAGCATCCGCTAATATTTCATCAATTTTTGTTTTTGTTTCCGTTTCTATCCTGCTTATTATTTCATCCAGTCCCATAGGTCGTCAATTCTCTGGATTCAGAATATATGCAGAAGCAACAATAGGCCTAGAACAAATCCGATTATCCAAAGGGTCTCAGGTATGACGAAGAAGAACAGAACTTGACCGAACTTCTCAGGTTTCTCAGCTATTATGCCCATGCCAGAAGCCCCTATTCCGCTCTGTGCTACACCTGTACCTATTAAACCGCCAGCCATCGCAATAGAAGCAGCAATGGCAAAAAGAGCATCAGTTGTGGTAACCATTACTATCAACGGCGTATGACCAGTAAGATAAAAGAGTTTTCCCAAAAAAATTTTCCAGCTGATGCCGCGTTATTCCCAAGAATCTGCGTGATATTCAATGATTTTAGGTACAGCATTCAAATATAAGTTTTAACTTATGGTCCAAATCGAATTTTTAAACGCTTAATTCCAAGAACAATAAGTAAAAATATCTGTGAAATCTTTAAGGTCAGGCGAGTGTAGTGTAGCGGTAGCACAAAAGCTTCCCAAGCTTTTAACCCGGGTCCGAATCCCGGCACTCGCATGTCATGTTTGCACTGAAATACCCTTATAATATGTTCATTTTATCTCTCAACACCGTTTTCTCTATGGATCTGAAATAATTCTAACATACTCCAGTTAGGAAAGACATGAATTCACTGTTTTCGCAAAACCTGGCATCTTCGCCTCCTTATAGAATTGAAGTATCGTAATGAAAAAATCCTTTAGCGGTCAATCAAAATTCAGAATCATCTTAAATTTAATTAGCGATTGTGTAATACAGATTAATCAGGCCTAAAACGATATCTCCATAGTAATAATCTCAGTTCCCGAAATCCATTTTTATTTCTTTGTTACTCACGTTTTAGAGATGTTTTTCGTATAATAATACTTTATAACAAACAATTTGCTACGGTAACGACAAAAATGTTTTTACCGTTCTTTAAATAATTTATTATGACTGAACTCGTGAATGAAGGCTCTCACATACCAAAGATAGGAGAAAAGGCACCTGATTTTCAAGCCAATTCAACCAAGGGTGTCATCTCCCTTAAGGATTTCAGAGGAAAATGGGTAATACTTTTCTCACACCCAGCAGATTTCACTCCGGTTTGTACCACAGAATTCATTGAATTTGCAAAGAGGTACGAGGAATTTGAAAAGAGAAATGCACAGCTCATAGGTCTGAGTGTTGATTCTGTATATTCACATATAGCGTGGCTTCTACAGATAGAGAAGATATCTGGCGTTGAGGTCAAATTTCCCGTGATAGCCGATCTTGATATGCACGTTGCTCATGCTTATGGCTTGATCCATGAACACGCAAGCGCCACCAGCACCGTTAGGGCAGTGTTTTTCATAGACCCTGAGGGAACTGTTAGGGCTCTTATATATTACCCAGCAAGCACAGGGAGAAATATAGATGAAATTCTGAGGGTTCTTGACTCCTTGATATATGTGGACTCCTTCATGATTGCCACACCGGCAAACTGGAAACCCGGGGAAGACGTTATAGTTCCGCAACCATCCACTATTCAGGCCGCAAAGGAAAGGCTTAACGATAAGAGCGTCCAGGTAAAGGACTGGTTCCTAGCTATCAAAAAGACACCAAAGTGATATAAAGATTAAATACTCGCTGTAAATATAAAAACATGGAGACTGAAGCCACTAACCTCATTGGTCTAGAGATATTCAGTGACAAAGGTTACAGATTGGGCAATGTTACTGATGTTATGGTAGATTTCGAATCACAGACAATATATGGCCTCTATGTGGAGAAAACAAATGACGGCCTCGTGGAGGACGGCGTTCCAGTTCTCGTACCTTATAGATGGGTAAGGGCAGTCGGGGACGTAATAATACTCAAGAGGTTTCCTACATTTGTTTCCGTTTCCCCATCCGAATGAGTATCACGGATGGGTGAAATAGCCTTCTTTTTCATTTATTATATTGACGTAGCCATACCTTTCTAGCTGATTTACTCTTCCTATGTAATTCAATGCGTCTTTTTCAATTAGACCTATATCCACAGATCCGTCTGGTTTCTTTATGGTGAACTCAGTATAATTGTTATATAGCCAGTGAATAATCTGAATTCCTTTATCCAGGGAATCTCCGAGATATTGTATATCTCCCTCTCCTATCCTGAACAGGCCCAGATCTTTCAACCTCACTTTATTCCCTACGAGGTTGCGATAATCGTCCTCAGAGATTACAATTTCCCCACCACGAACCTCGTATTCTCTGAATGCGTTGCTTGTTTTGTTAGGAAAAAGAGGTATCCTTGCTTTTAATTTACCATCGAAGTTGAAGTTAAGTCGAACTGGATTCTTAACAAAGAAGTGACGAGGGCTGCTTTGGTCTATTATTTTTCTGTTGAACGAATAGAATATCTCCCAGGAAAATGTGGTATCGACGTCTCCAATACCAGATTCCACATAATACCTTCTAATAGCGGCTGGACTGAATCCCCTCTTCTTCAAAGCTATAAGTGTGCCAAGTCTTGGATCATCCCAGCCAGAAAATTCACCATTTCTAATCCCCTTTTTAATAAGAGATGTTTTGAGAATGGAATGCTCTATGGAAACTTTACCGTAATGAATGTAGTACGGTCTTTTCCAGCCCATATGCGAGAATATGTAGCGCTGCTTCTCCGTATTTGCTATATGATCCTTTCCCCTTATCACGTGCGTAAGACCAAGATGGTGATCGTCAATAGCCACGGAAAAATTCATCATCGGATACACTCTGTACCTATCTCCCTTCAGTGGATGGGGGATGTCGATTATTCTGAATGCAATGAAATCCCTAACAGCTGGATTGGGGTGGTTAAGATCAGTCTTCACTACAGCGTATGCTTCACCCTTTGCGTAGTAACCTGAAAGCATTCTGTCCCACCTTTCTAGATTATCCTCTGCACTTTCCTCCCTTTCCTTAATCGGAACGCCCTTTTGTTTCCTCGATTTAAATTCTTCAGAAGGTGTTGTTGCGACGTACGCGTTTCCGGATTCAATCAGCCTCTTCATCTCATCATAATATAGGGGAAAGCGATCCGACTGTATTACAACATCAGTATAATTTACTTCAAGCCACTTAAGATCCTCCTTTATCATCTCGTATGCTTCAGGATCAATATTTGCTGGATTCGTATCTTCAATTCTTAAGATAAGCCTACCTCCATATCTTCTGAAATACTCATCGTTGAGTATTGCCATCCTGGCGTGACCTATGTGCAATGGTCCCGATGGTGATGGGGCAAGACGCATCACAACGCCCCCCTGATCCACACCCGGTAGATCCGGAAGTCTCTTTTCCTCTTTTTTCTGAGGTTCTAGCAGCTCAGGCATCTCTGATTCCACTATTCGTACCATCTCTTCTCTTGGCAATGAATTGACCTCCTCAATGATTTCTCTTGTTAACGGAATCAATTCTTTCAGCTTCCCTTTCTGCTCAGGATAAAGAGAAATAACCTTGGATATCACAGCATTTAGTTCTGCTTTTCCGTCATGCTGAATCGCGTTGAAACAAGCCAGAGCTCTTATCTTTTCCCTCATTAAGCGCATCCTCCATTATCCTTTTAAATTCCTCCAAACCTTCTCCAGAGACGCACGATATCTTAAGCTTATCACTTCCAGAGTTGAATATGTCGAGCTTATTTTCTACCTCTATTACTTTTTTACCACTCTTCTCCAACGACCTACAGAATTTCCTCTGTTCATCTATGGAATATCCGCATTCTTCAGACGGGTCCGTCAAACATATTATGAGATCCCCTAATGTTTTTAGAGCTACAAGCGCAATCTTTTCTATTGAATTATGATTCTTCCTATTTAGCAGACCCGGAACGTCTAGGACCTGGTATCTGTTGTTCTCTGTCTCGTATATCCCGACATTTATTTCCTTAGTGGTGAAAGGATATACTGCAATTTCTGGCCTCAGGTTCGTAAGCCTTGAAACTAAAGATGATTTTCCTACGTTAGGAAAACCTGCTATTATGATTACCTTTTCGTCCTTATTTATAAAAGGTATTTTTTTCAGGGCAGACCTAGCGTTCCTTATTACCAGGAGCGAATCTTCAAGACCTTCAAGAATCGATGAGAATCTTCCGTAAAAGGAAGATCTTGCCCTTGAGATTTCTTCGTTTGTTCTCCCTTTTTTTATACCTCTTATTGAGAGAGTTGCTATCTCCGCTATCTTCTTTTCACCCCATCTCACACGGCCCATTGCTCTATTGTAAGCGTTAATATCAGTTAGCAGAGAGAAAAGGTTTCTCTCGAACTCATCCAAATCTTCAATTTTAGGAAAGCCTGTTGTGATCCTAGAAAGTGCCCTAATTGATACGGACTCCATAGCTTTTACTTTCTCGACGGAAACATTTTTAATTTTATCAATTAACTTTGGACTGAAAAAATTCTGGACATTCTTTGTTGCCTTGAATGATCTTTCTATAATTTCCTTAGAAGTTGGAACAGTCGGTAATTTTTCAGGTATCACCGTATAATCAGCCCCAGCTTTAATTCAGCGGTTGCAACAGGCATCTTGATTCCAAGCTCCTTGAGTATTCTTGGATGTATTTCTCCAAAGAATCCAATAGCTTTCCCATATGCCATTATTCTACCCACCCTTCCTCGGATATAAAATGGAATATCGCCCCTTTCTATTGTGTATTCCTCTACAGCTAGGTCCTCCAAGATACCGATCACTAGGCCCTTAATGTCTGAAAAAGATGCATCCTTGTCTGCTATTCCTATTCCCAGGACGTCCCCCTCACCATCCTCGTCAAATACAGTCCCAATTTCAAATATCCTCTGTGGGTATGGATTCCTTAAGTTGTTGAGGAATGTCTGAATCAGGGAGGGGGTCATCATTTTTCTCACTGAATCCTGTTCCTGGCTGATAGGATTTATTATTTTTCTAACAGGTTCACCTATTTGATAAATTCTATTAAAAGAAGTGTTTACCAGAACACTGCTCACCGTTTCTGAAAGATCATATCCTACGAGTAGCCTTCTCAGTCTGTCCTCCGTTCTACGGAGTTTGTTTTCCTCACCGTAGTGTTGAAAATTTTTGTGACCTCCTTTCAGATTAGAGAAACCTATGCCCTTTAGTACATCTTCTACCAGGTCGATTTCACCTAAGATATCTACTCTGTATGGTGGGATGATAACTCTCTCACCCACTGAGAATCCCATTCTTTCGAGCGCTTCCTTTATCTGATCTCTCTCCAGTTTATAACCAAGTATCCTCCTCACACCCTCCACCGGTATTTCTAATTCCTCCTCCTCTATCTTCGGAACTTTCTCACCTTGGATCAACAGTGAGTCTAAGACGCCCTGAGGGTAAGAGAGCGAAGTAGCCATCAAAACCAGCGTCCTTAATACCGTGTTCTTATCTGTACCAGTAACGTCTATGAAGAAATCTGTGGTGCTATCATCCACCTTGGTTATCGAAGAATTTAACAGCGGGGGGAGCGATATAATCTCTCCGCCTGAATCCAATATCGCTGGGATCTTCTCAGAAACAAGGTGACCGTACTCGATCGCCTTCTCATTTTTCTTCATGAATTCCGATATCTTTATTCTTTCATTCCCATCCAGTGGTAGAAATTCAGCATCCCTATCAACGGATGTGTATTTCAGTGGGAATTTTACCTTTTTAAAATCGTGAAGACCTATAGCGGATTTCTTCCTGTTCCTACCTATTGTCAGGTGCAACTTCTCCTGGTAGTCTATGATATATTCAAGCATACCGCTAGTATTTACATTCCTTACGACACACGCTGCAAAAAAAGGCCTTTCTCGTGGTGCGTCAACAGATATCTCAAATCCTAGGTCATAGACAGCAAACTTTCGGTACCTCTCTTTCCCGAGGTACTGTCTCATCGCGCGTGTTATCCCCTGTATTGAGTAAAGATCTGGTCTATCTGGATTAAACTCCATCACAACTTTTCCGTCCTCCTCTCTAGCCTCTCCACCGAGAAGCCAAGGAGTAGAAATTATCTCCTCCTTTGATAGGGATGAAAATGCCTGCAGCTTATCAAGGCTAAAACGAACTAACACCATTCTTTAGTGCATAATTATGCCGTATTTATAAGTAAGGAAAGGCAGCCCAGCAAATGAGTTATCTCAATTCTGTGAGTTCTTAAATTAACTTAGTACATTTTGCTGTTCAGCTGTTTATTATAACCCAACTCTATTTTAATAGGCATCTAAGCCAAAGGAGAGAGAAGATTCCCTATTAAATTCAGTTCTCAATTGATGGTCGTGATCATCAAGTTTTTCCTTATCTTCCAATTAAATGATTTCATATGGAAATCTAGTAAATAGTAAGGAATCTCGCTCAACAAAGAATTAAGTATTTTAATTTCTATCAAATTATAATGCAATCACACCTAAAAGGGAAGACTCTTGTTGTTTCAATCGTACTCATTGTCATACTTCTCGTTACAACATCTGTACCTTTCAGCGCATTGCCTCCGCTCCAAAAATTTCTTAATCCATCTACCGGAGTATGGGATCCACAAATCCCCTCATATTCTACGGGTGTTCAATACTTGAACATCACTGTAAATGGGTCTAAATCTAGCGTCATTATCTACAGGGAGGCTGATGGATTTATAGGAATAGACTCAAACACTACCTGGGGAATGTATTACGAACAGGGCTATCTAGAGGCCGAATATCGCCTTGAAGAAATGGATTTCCTTAAACGGACTGCACTAGGAACCCTTTCTCAGGTAGTGGGACCATCCGCCCTTCCTTCTGATATATTTTATAGGACACTTGAAGATAGTCAGCTAGCGCAGATGGAGGCCGTTAACATATCACCTACCAGTGAAACTTATATGGCATTGCATAGTTTTGTCCTGGGTATAAACGCTTACATAAATTCCCTAAACCCGGGTAATATGCCCCTGCTTTTCAAATTGCTCAATTATAAGCCACATGATTGGAACGTAACTGATGTTCTGGCGATCCAGCAGTTGTTTCTGTGGCAAAATACACCAGCAACATTCGATCCCCTCTATTTCAATTATGCCCTTCAAAAAATGCCAAGCTACGTTGTTCAAGCTATATATCCTTCCTACCCGGCTGGAATCCAGAATCCTATAGTTCCGTATTCGCTTAATCCTTCAATATACGATGAAGCAGGTGATATCGGAAATCTATCGTTGTATACGCCATCTTATAATTATAGCAATATATCTTCCTATTTCATTTCTAGGAATATTGCTCCTGCAATCGTTAACTACACGCAAGTTAATTTAGATGATTCATACATTTTTAAGAATTACATAGGCACTAATGGATCTTTGAAATTACAATACGCTCCCTTTGAAGATATGGGAAGCAATGACTGGGCAGTTAGCGGTGTTAAAACTGACGATTCATCTGCGCTTCTCGCAAATGATCCCCATTTAACCACATCGGTACCATCTATATGGATCGGTTTCCAGCTTGTTTCACCTGGAGAGAACGCAGTAGGCGTCATTTTCCCCGGATTTCCCGGTATAATTCTTGGCCATAACACATATGTTGCTTGGGGAGCAACAAATGGCCAGGTGCAGGAAACATACTTTTATGCTGAAAAAACTAGCCCTGCGCACCCGAATATGTATTTTATGAATGGATCCTGGGTAAAGTTTCAAATTATAAATGAGAGTATTCCTGTTAAAGGTGAAAAGAATTATAACTTGACGATCGAGAGGGCTAGGAACGGTGTTGTTATTGAAGATAGCCCATCTCCAATAGCTATGGACTGGACTGGTCTCTACCCAACTTATGAGATCACAGCCGTACTGCTAAACGACCGGGCAGAGACTGTTAAACAGTTCGCTGCAAACCTTTCTGAGTATTTCAAAGTGGCTATACAGAACTGGGCTGTCGCTGACTCCAGAGGAAACATAGGTATATTCCCCTACGGTGAGTATCCAATAATAAAAGCTGGAGATCCCCGTGGCATACTCCCGGGAACTGGCCAGTATGACTGGGTTGGGTTCATACCACAGAGTGAGGAACCATTCCTTTACGACCCTGCAAGGGGATTCGTATTCTCCGCAAACCAGATAACGGTTTCGGCAAATTACCCGTACTATATAGGATGGGACTATGAGTCTGGATACAGAGCTGACGAGATATACTACCTTCTAAATTCAACTTCAGGATTTACTATATCGAAGATGGAAAGCGTGCAACTATCTGTTCACGACTACACTACTAACATATTGTTGGAACCACTTCTTCGTGCTCTTTCTAGCCACAGACTTTCCGGGGACCCGGGCTACTCTAACCTTTCCTCCTGGAACGGGAATATGACTATTAATTCGACTGCAGCAACAATATATTATTTCTGGCTCTCTAACCTTATAAATGATACATTCATGCCTTATATGCAGTACTACAACATAACTCCGGCCGATGGGCTGTACAAGACTTCGTTCTTCCTAGGGCAGGATGATACCTACCACGGACCGCTGATTGAGGATATAATAAACTGGACTCTTACAGATCCTTCTATCCATTGGTTCGACAATCCAGTAACAGGTCAAGTTAGGGACGAGACCACCGTTATGCTTCTCGCCTATAATCAGACCATAAATTATCTTGAGTCCACAATCGGGCCTTTATCAGCAAAGTGGGAGTGGGGAAAAATACACCAGCGTTTCCTTTCTAGCTTCTTCGGAATATCTGCAATGAGTACAATTTCTATACCAGCCGCAGGTGACGGAAATACGATAAATGCAGCGTATGGACTCCTCTCCGATTTCGGCCCCTCTTGGAGAATGGTTGTGAATATGAGCCAACCCCAGGATGGGGTAGGCATTTACCCTGGTGGTATATCAGAGAATCCGCTCAGCAATTATTATTCTAATACATTTCTACCTTGGAACAGCGGAGCTTACTACCTGCTAATACCAGAGACTGCTCCGGCAGTCTTCTTTTCCGGCTATTCGGGGGTGATCTGAGATTAAGTACGAAATTTACGTGGCTCTAGTTTCCAGCTTCTTGGTATCAATAGCGCTTTCTTTCAGCTATTACTGGTATCTGGTTTTTATTCCAGAGATAATAGTTGGCCTTTTTTGTGTAAAGAGTGTAAGAGGGTCAGCTCTCGTTGGGTTCTCCGCAGCACTAGGTACTGCCGTCCAACTGCTCATATTTGAAGGTACCTTTAGACTCTCTGAGGCTGATCTTGTTGGGAAGATTGCAGGGATCGTTGACGGATCTACCGTATTCCTGTTACTTACATCTCTGATAGTGTTTGCAATTGCTACGCCTGGCGTGCTGGTCGGCTATTCGCTTAATCCCCTGATAGGGAAGGAAAGGGATGAAAACTAGTGACTGCATCAGTTGGATCGAAAATAACAACTCATTTTAATGATTATTTTCCTTTCTTTTCATGCCACTTTTTCTCCATGCAAAAGCTTAGTAAAATTACCTGATCCAATCCCGGCACCTTATTGGATAATGCGATCAAAGGACTCCTAATTTTCAGCGGTAAGAAAATTAATTCTTAAAACTTGCATCTAAATTTGCACATATCTATGTTTGTTAGTTATATTAAACAATGAAAATTTCCCATCATATTTTTCCGTCGAACCTCATGGAAAGTGAGAATTGATTTCAATAAAGTATTTATTAACTCAATGGTTAAGGGCCGAAGGGATGTTCAGTTGAGCAAGGAGAAGGCTGGCAGGGTTGCCGCAAAGAAAATAAAAGATAAGTGGAAGTCTAAAGTTTGGTATACTTTAGTAACCAACGAGTCGTTCGGGATGAAAGAGATAGGATCTTCACCGGCTGCATCCCCGGACGATATGATAGGTAGAGTGTCTGAGGTTGCGCTCTCTGACATAACAGGTGACTACAAGCTTTCGCACGTCAAGTTATATTTCAGAGTTACAAAAGTGGAAGGTGATAAAGCTTATACGGAATTTGAGGGGCACGAGATAAATCAGGACTACATTAGAAGACTTATCAGGAGAAGAAAAACTAGGATTGATGTGGTGGTGGATTCGAACACCTCAGACGGCGTCAGGCTCAGGGTTAAACCACTCATTGTCCTTGACAGAAAAGTCATAAATAGTATTGAAACAGGCATAAGAAACAAGGTATCAGAATTTTTAAAAGAGAAAATATCCAGTCTTCCGCTTAACCAGTTTGTCGTTTACCTCTTTTCCCCTCAGATAACCCAAGACCTAGTAGACAGTATAAAAACGATATATCCCACCAGGAAAATAGAGATTAGGAAATCTGAGGTTATAGAGAACAGAGAAGAAGGAGGAATTCCGAAATCTAAACCTGAAGAGACCGAAGCCGGGGTGGCTTAGTCGGTAGAGCGTCGGACTCATAGGGAATGTTCTGAGAAATCCGAAGGCCCCGGGTTCGATTCCCGGCCCCGGCATTTATAGCTCATTTTTATGGCATTACCACTGACGTTAAAACCTCATTATACTTTTGCTGCAGGGCTTCACAAATATGGTTTGCATAACTGGTTTAAAGGATTATGAAACAGTTGATGCAAATGTCATGAAAAAAGTTCTTTTATCCTCATTTGTATGGATATACAAGCGTAAGAATCGGAGATGCTGCCGTCTTAACTCTTGGCCTGTGAGGCCGATATACAGATTGGCAGCACTTCGCCTCGACATAATACCCTGGAACAAGGGTAAATGGAAGAATGTAGATATATCTTAGACTTTAAACTCTCACAGACCACGGAGGTTGTAAATGCGTGGATAGGATTGGATGTACATAAAATTAGTGTGTATATGGAAATGAAGGAAGATGGAAGTGTGATTGAATAGTATGAGATTGCAAATACAGAGGAATCATGGAATGTGTTCAGGGAAAGATACATTGAGACAAGACCTGAGATTGCACTTGATGTATCAACAGGCAAGTATGTTGCCCGTGTGTTGAGAGACATGGAATTCTCTGTCCACATAGTTGACCAGTGAAGATTGCACTCATATTTAACACATCAAAGAAGAATGACAGGGAAGACTCATACAAGCTTGCAAAGCTCCTAAGGTTAAATGAGTTGCCAGAGGTACATCTCCCATCAAGGGAATCTGA
>JAVYOD010000019.1:0-18884 GCA_038734825.1 Thermoplasmatales archaeon | reverse complement strand
ATGGCCATTGCAGCACCGTGTCCGATAAGAGTATCCCTTTCCATCTCACCGAACCTAAGGCCACCTTGTCTTGATCTCCCTTCAGTGGGCTGCCTTGTGAGGATCTGAACAGGTCCCCTTGACCTTGCATGGAATTTTCCGGCAACCATATGGTGTAGCTTTTGATAATAAACTACGCCTATGAAGATATCTGCCTTGAACTTTCTGCCTGTGATACCATCGTACATAGTCTCCCTACCAGAATACTTAAACCCGTTCCTCTCCAGAGCTTCCCTCAGTGACTCCTCTGGTTCTCCGCTAAACACTGTTCCATTTATGAACCTACCCTCAAGTGCACCAACCTTGCCCCCTATTGTCTCAAGGAGGTGACCTACAGTCATCCTACTAGGTATTGAGTGCGGATTTATAATCAGGTCTGGGATTATTCCGTCTTCTGTAAACGGAAGATCTTCCTGCGGCACGATGGCTCCAATTACGCCTTTCTGGCCGTGCCTGCTAGCAAATTTATCCCCTAGCTCCGGTATCCTGTCGTCCCTTACCTTAACTTTCAGCAATCTGCTATTGTTCTCCGAGACTGTCAGAATAACCGAGTCAACATACCCTGTTTCACCCGGCCTGTTTGTTACAGAACTCTCCCTCCTCTTCTGTATCGATATCTTCTGCTCTTCTTCCATGAACCTTGGAGGTGAAGTTTTCCCAACAAGAACGTCTCCACCCATCACGAATGTCTCTGGTGAGACCATACCGTTTTCGTCCAGATTCCTGTAGGCTTCCTCGTTTCTTACGCCACGCACCTCCGGAGGTGGCGTTTCAAATTTGTCCTCCTGACCGCCTGGATATCTCTTTTCCTCAGCCTTGTAAGTCCTGAAGAATGCAGATCTCCCGAACCCCCTCTCTATAGAAGCTTTATTCATTATGACTGCATCCTGTATATTGTAGTTATGGTACGAAAGGAGAGCAACAACTGCATTTTGCCCTGATGGGCGATTGTTGTATCCAATGTATTTGGATGCTTCAGTTGTTACAATGGGTTTTTGCGGGTAGTGGAGAACATGACCCCTCGTATCAGGTCTTAGTCTGAAATTTGAGGCCGATAGACCTAAAGACTGCTTTGTCATCGCAGCACCCATGGTTATCCTAGGGGATTGATTATGCTCCGTATAGGGTATAACACCCACAACTACCCCCTGAATAAGCATCGGGTCAACCTCGATATGAGTATGTTCAGGACCGAAGGCCTTCTTTCCCTCGAATTCTGCGTTACACTTCAGGCACTTCAATTTTATCTTCTCCTCCCCAGGGTTGACCCAGTCTATAAGATCACTGTAAAGATAGCTTCCGCAATTCGGGCATTTCTGCGGTTTCTCGTACGGTGCTATGGCAATGTACGCGTTCTCTTCCTCTTCAGCATCTAGCCACTCAATTACGCCTGTCTCCACTAGTTCTTTTATACCTATCTTTCCGCTTTCTATGCCCTCTTTCACAGCTGAGTTGAATTTTATTTTTCCGTTGTATACAACAATCAAAGGCCTCCTTATTCTCCCCTTATCTGTGTTTATTATAACTTCATTAGTTGTCTCATCAAATCTAACATTGATCTGGTTAGATACAGCACCCGACCTCCTCCTTTTTCTGATTTCCGAGACAACTGAACGCCCATCCTTGTGGTACCCTATGAGATTTCCATTAACATATATCCTTGAGAGACCAGGCTTTTCACCTAGTATTTCTTCCAAGCCCATCTTCTTGAGCATTTCAATAACATTTTCTTCAGGGTACCCCTCAGTGATATCTATTACGAGGCTTGCGTTCTTAACTAGACCGCAGTTCTGGCCTTCTGGAGTCTCATTTGGGCACATCCTACCCCACTGAGTCGGATGGAGATCTCTCGCCTCAAAATGTGGCTGAGACCTTGTGAGCGGTGATGAGATCCTCCTTAGATGCGAAAGTGTAGCTATGTAGGAGGTCCTTTCAAGCAGCTGAGAAACCCCAGTTCTACCACCTATCCAGTTACCGGTAGATATCGCATGTTTTAGTTTTTCATTAAGAACATCCTGCCTCACGGCCGCGCTGAGCCTAATACCTCTCTTCCTGTTGTACGTCTTTTCGAGCTGTCCCTTCAGATCCTTGAGAAGGGCCTGCGCAGAGCTACGGAACAACTCCTCAAGCAGGTCACCAGACAACTTAATTCTCTTATTTGCAAGGTGATCCTTGTCGTCCTCCTTCCTTATGCCGAGGTAAAGTTCAAGAAGCGCTCTGGCCATTCTGCCAAGGTAGATCCCCTTCTTAGTTCTGTCCTGAGGTGAGTCACCAAGATGCGGTAGAAGATTTTTGTCCAAAATCTGTGACATCTTCTTTTCTCTGAACTCCTTGGCCTGGCCTGCTGCGAATCTTTTTTCTAGATAATTTATAGCATCCTTTTCTGTCATTATACCATTGGGTGGGTATAACTCGCTGTTTTCTGCGTCTTCAATATTTGCATAAACTATAGGCACCATTCTTTCATCTGTAACTATTGAATCATAAATGTCCTTGTCCTTATCTACCCCTAGTGCTTTCATAAGGACTACGAGTGGAATCGTGCCTGCAATTGATGGTATTGAGACTATAAGGATCCCGTCCGACTTTCTCTCAACTGTAATCAGGGCCCTGTAGCCCTCTTTTTGAGAAAACACCTTCGCGACTTCTACCTTGGAGTCATATTTTTCTTCGTATTCCACTATAATTTTATTAGGCGCAAGATCCTCCATTGAAATCAAAGTTCTTTCTGTACCACCAATTATGAAATATCCACCTGGGTCCTGCGGGTCTTCACCCAGTAGCTGTAATTTCTTCTCATATGGAAGGGAAAGAAGCTCTTCCTCAGTCATTCCCCTTATTTTTTCATCCTTTCTGAGATTTATCCTCCTTATGAATTCATCTATGTTATTTTTATGAAGTATGCATATCTTAGATTTCACCATCACTGGAAATTCTCCGATCTTTATTGTCTCCCTCTTTATCTCATTGTCCTCCTCGATAACAGTAAATTCTAGAAACAGCGGCGCCATGTAATTCAGATCCCTCAGCCTCGCCTCCAGTGGTGTTATATAATTCTCAGATCCTGTGGGTTCCCTAATCTTAGGGAGTTCTATGGATACTGTTGGATCACCTCCGCTATTACTACCAACCCTTCCGAACCTTATTCTTATGTCAACTCCTCCAGTTTTTGATCTATCAAGTTTCATCTCCCCAGGCGGATCGTCCTCTGTTACCCTAAGTGTATCAAAAACTTGCTGCATCCCAGAGTTTGGATTATCCTCTGTCGGGATAAAGTCGTTGTAGGAAACGAGCTGGTGGTTAACAACTTCCATTTCCCTGAAAAATGTCTTCAGTATGGGATTCATTTATTCACCTATCACCGTTCTGTATATTCTTGTTATGCCGCTAGTCCTGCTCTTCCTGACTACCTCTACGATCCTTCCTGGACTTATCTCACCTACGACCTTTTCCATGGTCTTTATCACCGGATCTGATTTCCTTATTTTTGGTAGCTGAGATTTTTCAACGCCAAGTTGCCTAAGAATCTCTTCCTCCTGTTCAACAGGAACAAGCCTGTGCTCCGGTACCATTTCATGCATTAAAATATTATATTTTGTCATAAAAATTCACCCTCTCCCTCAATTAAAGCCAATTTCAACAAATTCTTACACAAGATCATTTTAAACCCCTGAGATTGCTCAACCTAATTATTAAGTTATACTAAGTTTTTGTGCTAATCATGCTAAGCCAAGGGATAACTTCCCTGATAAGGGACGGGCCGTGATGTGCAAAAAAGTCGTATTCCCCCGGTGTCACGAATACATTCCCCCGCTTGAAGGCACTAAGTTTATCCCATCCCCTCTGCTTTGCGATTCTCTCGAGAATAGAAGAATCTCGCTTGCTGAACATCTTCGGCTCAAATATGATCACATCCGGGTCTTCCTGTTCAACAAATCTAAAATCCGGCACAATCCATTCTTTCATTTCTTTGCTGTATATAGATTTAAAATTAAAAAAATTCAGCACATCCGTTATATAAGAAAGAGCACCGAATGTAACAGGACCCCCAAGATCGCATTCTATGTAAACCCTACCTCCATTCCCCCTTTTAGTATTTTTAATGATAGAGAACAACTCATCTTCCAACCTCCTCCCAGAATCAGGCTGTCCAATTACAAGAGAGACCTTAACTACCAGGTCTAAAACACCAGCCAATGTCGCAGGTAGCCTAAATGAGAATGTGGGGAATAAATTTCCAAGCTGTTCGGCAACTTTTTCCTGGTAACCCGTCACTGTAAGTATAAGGTCCGGATTTAGGGACTTGAAGAGATCTATATTCACGTAGCCGTAGCTTCCGACCTTTTTCTTTTTCTTTGCATCTTCTGGGCGTACGCAATAAGGTGTAACACCAATGATTCTATCTCCGAAGCCTATGTTAAAAAGAATTTCCGTTATAGATGGGCTGAGGCTTATGATCCTCCTGGGCTCATCTGGTATCCTAACTTCCCTGTTTGTCTCATCAACAAGGGTGGGCACTGTTCTGTATCGTATACCTATATTTAAATAGCAGTTAACTCTTTATTCAACTTCTCAGTTATCTTTGAATGCCGCTTGTGAAAATTTTGGGAGAAAATAAGAAAATTAGGATTGAGGGGAAAACTGCGATTGAGATCCTTCATTCCCTGGGATTAAATTCAAATTCCACCATAGTTCTAAAAAACGGAAGGCCCATACCTGATGACGAAGAACTCTCTGAAGGTGACGAGATTACGGTTATGAAATCGTTCTCGGGAGGATGATTAAATTTCCACCCTGTACCTGAGAATGCCGACAATGCCGCCGTAGGAACTAATAATTTTTCCTGTCTCCCAGGAGGAATGCACGACGAATACTTTTGTCCCTTTCCTCGCACAGATGTCTAGAATCTGGAATGCGTTTTCCTCTATGAAATATTTGTCCGTTATTATTACAGTTTCCACAGCACCCGCGTTTATGGCATCTGAAACTCTTTCCCTCCCATAAACTGAGAATCCTGAGCTTACACCTTTCAGAAATAAATCAACCAGCTTCATTTCGGTTGCTCTTCTCATGTCTATTGAGCTAGATGCAAGCAGCGCCTTTATCCCCTCATCTCCTGATTCACCCACCTCCGTGTTTTCTGTTACAATACGATATTCATTTAGAAGCTTAATGATCGATCCCCTAAGCACT
Organism: Thermoplasmatales archaeon; assembly: GCA_038734825.1. Lineage (GTDB taxonomy): Archaea > Thermoplasmatota > Thermoplasmata > Thermoplasmatales. The sequence continues at coordinate 13,652 of JAVYOD010000019.1, read as the reverse complement.
TGAGGACCAATAAGGTAAACCTTGGTCCCCTTCATCCTTTCCAATTTGGATTTCAGCTCATTAAAATTCCCTTGCCCACGGTCCTCGAACATCTTTCCCTGAGATGTTTGAACACTCCACATTAGTTCGTTCCTGGATTCATTTACAAGATAGCAACTGACGCTCTTTTCATCTACGGATATAACGTAGATATCAGAATAGGAAAGCGAAGTGGCTTCTTCCAGTGTTTTTAGAAAAGAATTAAGGTTCGAAGGTAAAACGAGTATTGATGAACCTACATCGACATTCACTGACTGGTGCTCACCAATGTAGTCCTCAGGGCCTTCCAATATTTCACCAAGTATGTGAATTCTCATCTGAAGCTCTGAGAATTCAACGCTCTCGACTTTAAGCGTTACCGTTACCTTCTCTCTTTCTCTCTTCTTGCTCCTCAACGCATCATCTCTGTTCTCAGCTCTCCTGAATACTTCTGACCTAACCAAATCCCCACTCCTTATTATGAGGGAAAGATACCATAGGTCTTCAGGATTCGTAACATCCACCCGGTAGAAATCCCCAACTTTACTGTACTTCAATTCCCAGACTCTCCAGCATAACGACAAAATTGCTTATATGACTCCCCTTCCAATAGTACTTTCCGCACCTGGTGCAGTAGAAAATCTTTTCTGCGTTTTTATTAACATATTCAGGTAGGTCTTCCCTTGATTGAATTTCTAAAGTTTTGAGACCACACTCTGTGCAGAGCTCAAGGAAACCATGTTCAGGCTTTGGGAGCTCCCTGTATACCTCCTTCAGCTGCTCCTTTGGATTATAGTCCGTAACGAGGATGGAGTTGGGAATTCTTTTATGTAACTCTTTATCTCTCGTTATTACCTTACATATCTTGGATTTCTCCACTATGTAGGAGTCATCCTTGTCGTTTGTTATGTATTCCACATCATATCCGAGCATCCGAAGGTATTTCGCAAGTTTTCCGAGCATGCTGTCCACGATTATCATTTTTCAAACGATATCTCAACATCCCTGATATTATTTAAGATATCTTTGGCTACTTTCATTTTCATAATTTTCTTATCCTTAGGCTCATCAACAGGATTTTCGAAATCGAAACCATAAATCTTGACCCTTTCTGCACCCATCAATACTGCCATTATAACACTCCTGTCACCGTCAGTAAATCCACCTATGTTCCTTACAGACCCAACAGGAATGCTCTGCGTTGTGCCGAGAATGGAACCCTCCATCCTAGGAACAAGGTTGACTATTCTTTCTATGTTATCCCCGTGCGCATGGACAACCTTTAAAGTATTTCCCCTGAGTATTAGGTTGGCTGGTCCATCAAGGTCCGTCACAATCATGTCGTACCTTCCACTGTAACTGTTCAAGGCCGAATCCGCAACTATAACGAATCCATCAACTTCTCTAGGCGGGTTGGCTGGACCAATGACACTCGCAGACCTTATTCTAGGGAGTGTACTCCATAAATCCGCGCGTATCAGGCTATTAAGTTCAAGCCCCGCAAGAAAATCAAGGTATGGGCTGTAGTTAAAGAATGCGATTAACTTTCTGTGCAGCGCTATGCTCTCCTCTTTGCCCCTCAGGAATTTTCCCATACCTTCTTCTCACTACCGAAACTATGGTGCCGAAGACGATACCTGATACCGTCATAGTAACTGCCACATCCAGATAAATGAACTTCAAAAAACCCCTCTGGTAGCCAAAATTTACGAATGAGAGAAGGCCAAGCAGTGCGACAAAAAAGCTGACGTAAAAAGACGCTGACAAGAGGTACGATTTTATCATTTCAGATCTATGCCCTGGTCTAAATAGCATAAAACCTTCGAGAATTCTGCCTATGTCAAATATTAGTATGGAACCAATTGTTAAGGGAATGAGCCTGTATAGGAGCAAGATTACTGCGACTATTGGATTTCCAGATGTAATGGCAGCAGTTACTCCGCTGTAAATGCCATACGCGAAAACGGCCACCGATATCAGTAAAGAGAAGACTGTCACCCTTGTATTTATGAACTGGTCTACAATACTCGAAATGCTGTCTGATATCCTCCGCCCAAGAGAATACGCCTTGCCAAGGAAGTAGATGCCGATTGCAGTTACAACAGTCATGAAACCTGTTGTCGCAGGGTCGAGGCTACCGAATCCATATAAGTATATTCTTAAAGATAGAACGAAAAGTATTGTAAGCCCTAATACGAGGAATGCCACACCCACAGGGACCAAAATCTTCTTAAGGAATTTCTCCTCCTTCAGAGCTTTCACTATTATATAGTAAAGCGATTCAATTTGTGGTGCTTGGCGAACTGTTATTCTTTTAATTGCTCTAATCCTTATCCTACTCTCTATTATTGGTATTATAAATTCATCTTCTGCACCATCAGACACTACAATGGCCTGGTCGCATTTCACTTGAGAAATAACCCTGTCCAGCTGTTCCGATATGACCCTATCAGAAACGAGACCTACATTCTTATCCCCGCAAACAGTGCATATTTCGACGTCTTCTCCTGAACTCTTGAGCTGATCGTATGTGGAAATGGCAGAGAACAGAGCATTGGAATCTGAATCCTCTGGGTCTGCTAGTATAAGATCATTTGCGGCCTTAAGATTTTCTTCCCTCCCAATTATCGGTGATTTTACTTTTGCCTTCTCCCCGAAGTCGTTGTCCCTATCTACGCATATTATTAGGGTCTTACTCATTTAACAATATAGTAGCCAGCACTCTTCTGTCTAACGACCCTCTTCACATACCCTTTGTTCTGAAGTTCCTGAAGAGCGTTAGCTACTACTCCTTTCCCCATCTGGCTAGCCTTCATCACATCATCTGCCGTCTTCATTTTCTCTTCTGATGTAGAACCCAGTTTTTTTAAAGAATCGTATACCTTTTGAGCGTTTGGTGAGAGATCGCCCATTTTTATTCACCGGGTATTGTATAACCTTCAAATATAAATATAATTTGTGGGAATTCCTTACAGTTTACCTGAATATTCAGGAAGACCCTCGATCCCAGAAATGAATCGCAGGATTAATGAAAGCCCTAACTATTACGCTTAAGATGGATGAACTGGAGAAAAAGATCGCTGAGGCGCTCTCAGATCCAAAGGTAATGAAGCTTGTTGATCTCAGGAAGAAAGAATTCATAGAGAAAGGTAAGTCTTCAACGGATGAAATATTTATGGAACTCGTTTTCTGTACTCTAACTGCAAACACATCTGCAGAGATGGGACTTAGGTGTGAGAGTGCTATAAGGGAACTTGGTCTATTTGATGCAAACTCATTGAAGGGGGAACTGGTTAAATGCGGTTATCGATTCCCAAACACAAGGTCAAGATTCATTGAATTTAACTATAATAGAAGATATCTCCTCAAAGATATTCTTGAATCTGATACCAGAAGGGATTCGCTCATAGGGACTTACATGGGTATAGGCATGAAAGAGGCATCCCACTTTCTTAGGAACACGGGCCATTTCGAATATTCGATATTAGATAAGCACATTCAGAGGTTTCTTTCAGCATATTATGGCGTTGAAGTAAATGTAAAGAATAGAAAGGGGTACGAAGAGGGTGAGAAGCTCTTCTCAAATTTATCATCGCTATACGGTATGGAACCAGGATTGATGGATCTCGTGGTCTGGTATATTATGACTGGAAAGATTCTTAAATAGTTCAGTTACTGGTAATTTTCAATAACTATGAAGGATTTAGCCTACCTGTCAGGGTGAATGAATGAAAGCTACGGTTGCAGTCGGGGGCAACGCGCTTCTCGAAAAATATGACAGAGGTACTGCCGAAGAACAGATAAATAGGGCAGAAATAACGGCTAGAAAGACAATCAATTTTCTCAGGGAAAATGAAGTCGTCATAACACATGGTAACGGACCTCAGGTTGGGGCAATCCTATTGCAAAACGAGTTCTCCAGTTCCATAACACCACCTATGCCGCTAGATGTGTGCGGTGCAATGTCACAGGGAAGCATAGGGTACTTCCTCCAGACTTCTTTCCAGAACGTTTTCAATATGGAGGGTGTTGAAAAGAAGGTGGTCACTTTGATTACAAGAACTGTTGTTGATTTGAACGATCCTGCCTTTAAGAATCCTACCAAACCCATAGGTAAATACTATACGAAGGAAGAAGCTGCTGTACTAGAAAGGAACAACGGCTATGTAATGCGCGAAGATTCTGGCAGGGGTTACAGGAGGGTTGTTCCATCACCAGTTCCAGTGGATATAGTGGAACTGGACCAGATCAGGCACCTTATGTCCTCCTCTTTCATTCCAATTGCAGTCGGAGGTGGCGGCATACCTGTAGTTAGGAACGGCAATTCCTACAGAGGCGTTGAAGCTGTCATTGACAAGGACCTAGCTTCGGCCCTACTTTCAATAAAATTAAATGTGGATTTATTCATAATACTGACTGCAGTTGAATCTGCATACGTGAACTTCAATAAACCTGGAATGAAAAAGATAGGGGAAGTGAGCGTCGAAGAATTAAAGAAGTTAAAGGCGGAAAATCATTTTCACTCTGGCAGCATGCTCCCCAAAATTGAGGCTGCGATAAAATTCGTGGAAGCTACCGGGAGGAAAACTATAATAACTAACGCAGAGAACATAGAGGCTGCAATACGAGGAAAAGAGGGCACTATAGTTGTGCCCTAAGTGCCTCTGACCTTGACAATTTTCGAACCTTCCATCCTTACCAAATTGTTACTCTCTAACCACTGAAGTGTTTCCTCAAATTCCTTCCTCGATATGAAGAGATCATGCTTATCACGAAGACATTCTATTGTTTTGTCCTCATCACCTGAATCAATGCAATCGAGGACTAAATTTCTCATATCCTCTCTTCTGTTCCAGGGAAAGATGAACCATTTCCAGTTTGAAACATCTACGACCTCTGCGTAATAATCCGGGACTATCTCAGACCTGTTGATATGGAGGAAAGTAGCGCTCCTGAGGATTGCTGGATTCTTTTGCTGAGTAGCCTCCAAGGCCAGCCTTAAAGACTGACCAGTATCAGTTATATCATCAACAACCAGTACTGACCTTCCCTTAAGGTCCTTCACTATCGGATATGTTACCCGCGCCTTTCCATCCGGCGTAGCTGTAACTCCCCAGTGTTCAGTTTTCAGGGTGAATATGTCCTTTATGCCCAAGAAATCAGCGATAATTCTAGAAGGAACCAATCCACCTCTTATAACGGCTATTACGCAATCAAATTTGAAATCTCCAATCTTTTCAACAATTATTTCGGCCCATCTTTCTATCTCTTCCCAGCTCACGAACCGCGACGGAATCTTCCCATCATTCATTATTATCATTTCGTAGTATCTCTCTTTATTTAAGGTATTTTCTTGTCAGGTTTTGATTATAGATCTAATGGGATAATCCTTTTAAACCAATTGACAAATAGGTTGTAATGAAAATTGTTTGTGGCAATGATGATATTGCTGGTAAAAACATATGCAACGTCCTTGAGGACAATTTTTCAATACGCACATTTTACCTAAATACTCATCCAGTGTTCTTCGACTACCTCGAAAAGGAGATTAAAGCTGATAAGGGAGAACTGATAGTTATTCCGAGCCAGCATAAGAGTACAAGCAATGTCAGAAGCCTTACAGTACATCCTGCTGGAAACTTTAGCACAAACAGTTTGGGGGGTTTCAAATGGAAGATGGCTCCTTATGATCCAAAATTTGCTCGGGCAATTCTTCTTAATATGAACAAGTACGGTAAGGATCTTCGCTATCAGATAACATACGAGGCAACTCACCATGGACCTTATTCTGAGAATCCCTTAGTATTCGTAGAAATAGGGTCAACTGATTCTGAATATAGAGATAGGGACGCAGCTTATATCGTGGCCAGGTCGATATACGAAGCGTTCGATGAGGATGCTGAAGTATACTGCGGGATAGGTGGTCTCCACTATCCTAGTAAGTTTACAAGCTTCGCCCTGTCCAAGAACGTTGCACTAGGGCATATAGCATCAAAGTACAGATTCGCAGAGATCTCAGAAAATGTACTTGAGGAGATGATGGTGAAGAGCTATGGTACCAACGGTTTTATGATAGAGGAAAAATCGTTTAATTCTGAACAGAGGAAATCCCTGGTGAAAATGATGGAATCAAAGGGCTACGAATATAAACTCGTATAATATCATAGACAAGCTGCAATTATTGGGAGAATAACTGTTGCCTCGCCCTCAACGAGGACATGCTTTGCACCTGGTTTTATCTTACCCCACGACACTGCCTCCCTGGGCTGCGCACCGGAAAGGCTACCATCAAACTCCTGCGCCGTAGATATGTATACAGCATAATCTAGGCCACCCCTGAACTGATTCCACCATATAACATGATGCTTTGAAATGCCTCCGCCTATTATGATTGCGCCCATTTTCTTCTCTTTAGATGAAAATACGATGTCACTCAACTTATGCTCATCCTCCAGGGAATCTATCGCAAAGTCCCTATGCATTTCCCAGAACGACCAAAGTTGCGAGCCGAATGAGCCGTCAGTGTACCCTGGGACAAAAATGTCTATATTCTTCTCGTAAGCTGTCCTGAGGATCGAACCCTCCCTCATTTCCTTCCCCAGCTCCCTTAGGATTTCGGATACGGACCACTTCTTCTTCTCCCTGTATTTCTTTTCCAAAAATGGCATTACCTTTTTCTCTACAACAGGCCCATAATTTTTACTCGGTATCACTACGTTTCCGAGCCTGTATTTTTTCGCCTTGAGTAAAGAAATATCATCCATTGAAAAATCTCCGCTGTAATAGTTACTATACGCTCTTGCTATATCGTGATCCACTGTCCCAGCCGTAGTAACTATATGATTGACAAGACCTGATTCTAGTAATGAGATTATTGCGCCTCTTGTTCCTGTAGAAATGATGTCTGCAGTGAAACTTAAAAATACCTCTACACCCTTTTCCTTCATCTCTTTTACGATTTCTACAGCCCTGGCAACCTTCGGCGCTGTAAACCCTCCTGAACTACCAAATTGCTCGACCAATTCTGATACACTCATACCTGGCTTTATCTTTAGATCTCGTACAATTCTCATTTAAATTCCTCCATGAGCGCGCTCAATTCTGAATTCTTGGAAAAGTATTCTCTAGTTGGTTTAAGTATATCTATTAGGATATACGCAAGCTTCTCCTTTAGCTCACTAGCCTTTATCTCGCCCCTAACATAACTTTCCTCTAACTCTTTGTATGTTTTGAAACCTCTACTTTCTCCGAAGTTTAGCTTATTAGGATAGAAATTGAATATTATATTCTTGTAAATCTGCATAATAGGATTGCCCTCAACGACACCCTCTGGACAGAATGCCCCTTTGATCTTCCTTTCTATTTCTTCTGGAGAATCGTGTATAAAAATTGCTGAGTCTGCTTTGCTTTTACTCATCTTGTTTAGTGGATCCATTCTGTTCCCGCCTTTTAGCGAGGATATAAGTGGACCATGTATAGCCACAAACCCTTTTCTATTAAGTTTATGATGTATATCCCTCGCCATCATATGAACATGCCTCTGATCCATTCCGCCGAAAGCCACATCCAGATCCAGGAAAAAAATATCAGTTGCCTGCATAAGCGGGTAAATGAGTTTTGAAGAGTCCCTCTCAGCATCTTCTTCGCTCCTCCCCATGATTGGTAGTGCCCTCTTAATCCTTGAAATTGTCAAGGATTTCGCCACGCGAAGAAGGAGAGCCCAATAATCAGATTTCGAAACAAGATCTGATGCATACAGGAATTTTACTCTGCTGCTCAATCCAAGCGAGAGAAAACCGTGCTTCATATATTCACCGTTTCTCCTGATCTTATCGATGTCGCCGCCGAACTTGTCGTTAACGGCAGCGTGCCAGTCTGCAAGAAGAATCGTAAATTCCATTCCACTCTGAATCGCCAGGTTGAAAACATTTGTCCAGTAGAGACCAGTACCGATGTGGAGTGGGCCAGAAGGTTCAAAACCGCAGTACGCTTTAGCACTCTCTAAAGATTCCAACTCCTCCTTTGTTACTATTTCCTGGACAACAGATTCCAACCTGTTCAGGTCCCTTAACATAATTCGTTAGATTCAGGTCTTATATCACACTTTTCATAGCCATATTGCATGCCTTTCCCTCAAATTAGCTTCTTTTTCTCCCATTATCTCCATCATCCTGGCAATCATGCAGTCGAAAAGGATGTGACATGAGCTTTCAAAGAGGGTACCGAGTGGGGCAAGATCTGAGGACTTATTAGTTTTAATTACAATAGGGTAATCACCTACCTTGTAAATAGTACTTTTTTCAGATGAGGTGACAGATACAATCTTGGCCTTGACCCTCCTGCAGATCTGTGCCACTAGTACAGCCCCCTGAGTTTCTCCAGTTCCAGAAATGATTACCACAACATCATCCTTTGTAACAACGGGTGTTATTGTCTCTCCTACGATGTAAGCCTTCAATCCTAGTTGTACAAGTCTCATCGCGAACATTCTGCCGACTATACCGGAACGCCCTACGCCATAAACGAATATGTTATTTCCAGAGAGGATCGTTCTCACAACTTTTTCCACTTGTTCCTCGTCAAGACTCTTTAGATTCATCAGGTTATTTACTATGTATTCAAAAGAATCTGCAAATGTACCCATCGCTCATCTGATTTCCTCTAGTAATTTAATTTATTCTAGCAGATCACTGATATAATTCTATATATCTATAGGCATCTTCTTCCCCGAAGCAGTATTTTACCTTCCTGAATTCTGTCTTGAGTTCGTGAACATCCTGTCTAACGTCCTTGCCCCTGATTGCTTCATCTATTAATTCCGCGATCGTAACCATCTCTGCCCTACCCATGCCAAGTCTGGTAACCTCCTGGGTGCCTATTCTTATGCCTGATGGATTCTGGGCCTTGGTGTTAGAATCCCCTGGGATCATGTTCTTGTTGAGTATTATGTTGTTCGCCTCAAGCTTTTCTGCGACTAGTTTCCCCCCACCCTGCTTCCTGACATCAACTAGAATCGTGTGGCTTTCTGTGAAACCGCTGTTTTCTGCAAGAACACGGAATCCACGTGCGTATAGCTCCTCCGCAATGGTCTTAGCATTCTCTATTACCGCTTTTGCGTAACTCTCTCCAAATTCTAACATCTCTGCCGCTGTAACTCCAAGGCCTGCCATCGCCCCCAGATGATGATTTGAAACAACGCCCGGAAAGACTCCCCTCCTCACCCTCTTCCAGGTATCTTCATCAGTGTTTCCAAGAATTATCCCGTGCTGTGGCCCAGGGAAAGTTTTATGAGTGCTTCCGGAAATAACGTCTGCGCCTTCCCTAAGTGGATCCTGAAACCTTTTCCCTGCTATTAATCCCAAGACATGTGCACCGTCGTACCATATCTTTGCACCAACTTCATTAATAGCATCATAAAGTTCCTTTATAGGAGCCGGGAACAGAAAGACTGAAAACCCAAAAAGCACAACCTTTGGTTTTTCCTTTATTATAATTTTCCTTGTTTCGTCAATGTCTATCTTCATTTCCTCTGTATTGAATGCCATGTTCTTTATGACAGCTCCCCTCATCCCAACTGATCCAAATTCTGCAGAAGATATGTGCGCACCTGAATCTAGACTTGGTGTCAATATTTTTTCTCCTGGCTGTAGGAGGGCGAAAGTGATAGCCTGGTTCGCGTTGGTACCGGATATCGGCCTAACGTCGGCTTGTTTCGAGTTGAAAAGTCTCTTAGCGAGATCCTCAACCTTCAATTCTATTTCATCCACTATTTTATTACCCTGGTAATACCGATGACCAGGCAGCCCCTCTGCGTATCTGTTGTTCAGATCAGAAATGACCATCTCCTTGGCAAGCGGGCTCATCAAATTTTCACTTGCTATCAGAGGTATAGAATTATTAAAAAAATTGGTATGCTCAATCGCTTTCTCTCTGATCCACAAGGCGTCTTGCATGTTTTGATTCGAAATCATACCAGAAAGTCCTTACAACTAATAAATCCTTTACCTAGTAAATTTTCATATCCTAAGATGCCTTCTTTCTATAGCTATTGATATAGCCTTTTCAACCGCTTCCTCCGGCGTAGCTACCCTGATTATCTTTCCCTCACCTTCTTTCTTTGTTTCTATCGTTAGATCACCTAGAACAACGACGTCTTTCCCCTCCGCCAGAGCAAACGATGCCTCTGAATGCGTGCCTGTCGAGCCGTCTATAGCTATGATCGCGTCCCCGGCTCTAGAAACGAGGAAGTTTCTTGCAAATCCTATTCCCGTTGGTATGCCAACGGTGAGATAAGGGTTCCCTTCATCTGGAGATGTTCCAGGAAGAATTCCTATGACAATACCGTTTTCCTCCCTTACACCTTTAGAAACGCATTCCATTACTCCTGAGAGCCCGCCACAGAATACGATAACGCCCCTCCTAGCAAGTAATCTGCCAACTTCCTCTGCAAGCTTACATACATTCTCTGGTACTTTACTTCCTCCTATGACAGAGACAGTTATAACTTTAGAGCCTGAACTTTCAGCCATAAATTGACTGTTCCTGCGATTTCAATGATTTATTTTTCTGAATCTGATTATAATTATCTATTACGGCCTTAGCCTGCTCTTGGAGTTTCTTAACAGATTCCTCTAGAACACCTGTTTCGATTCCTACTTTGAACACCTTATTCAAAATTTCAACGACAGCAAGTACAGCCTGTGGGTCAGGAATGTCAATTGAGCAAGGTGTCATCAGGGTTAGCGCATCTATTTTCTTTCCAAGGGATTCATTTATAAGAGCCCCACCTATGCCAGATATTATTGCAGATTCCGCATTCTTTACTCCATACTTTGATAGCTTATCAAGAATTGGGGCAGATGCCGCAGCGTAAACATCTCTATTTTCTAGATAACCCTTTATCGGAATTCCGTCTATAACTACGATTTCGCTAGGAGATATACTTTCAAGCCATTTAAGGAGGACTGAGGAAATCTCATACAACCCCTCTTCATCCACGGGTACTTCACACGTGATTACAACCAAAGTACCTTCTTTGTTCACATAAATCCTAAAGGGAGACCTCAGTTTCCCACCTATGAATACGGTAACTGGCGGGATATGGATGGATTTTACCTGAGCAATCTGATGTAACCCCTTCTGTTCAATTATATAAGAGGTAGTTAAAAGCCCAAGTGTTGTCATCTCTACGAAACCTAATATTACGATAGGATTATGAACCTGATATTTGTCTAATTCTATAACGCGTGTTTCTATTGGATCCATAAGATGTAAACGGGAATTTGAATAAAAAGTTACTGGCTACTTACCTTTTTGTACTGGGCACTGATATTTTCAAAGACCTTTTCCATTCTCCTCAGACTTCTTTTAAGGGCTGCTTGGGGCTTGCCCTGTTTAACCTTAATAGTTATCTTCGGGTTAGAAAGGTAAGGATGCTCCATATAGTACCTAACGCTTTCGACCATCGCATCATTTTCTATCTCCTCAACGAGAGGCCTAAGAATTGTGTTGTCGTTATTCAGCACTTCATACACAATGTAATCCTTTCCTTTTTCCACAACCACAAATTCCATCTCTTTCATTCGCACGTTAATATTTATCACTTATTAACTTCATCGGTCTTTGAAAGATCTTGCATCCTTTTGACCCCGTCGATCTCCATTATTACCTTCGAGACCTCTGCTGGAACTAAGTATTCCCACGGCTCTCCATTTATTATTTTCCTTCTTATCTCTCTACCTGAGTAAATTTCCCTCGACTTCATCTCTGGCTCAATGACAGTTATTCCTGCTTCTTTGAAAAGTCTCTTTACGAGGGGATTTCCGGATATTGCAACGTCAAAGGGGGGTGTTAGCGAGAGAATGTGACTCACCCACAGGCTATTCCTGTAAATATCTTCTATTGGAACAAGATAATAATCTCTGATAGAGTTCGATTCTAGTGCCTTCTGAATCATATACTGTCGTTCTCCTGCGGTAAACGGGTTAACTAGAGTATGTGATTCCTGGGCACTTCCTATCCCTATTATTATCGATCCGTATTCCTTTACGATCTTATCTACAAGCCAGAGATGTCCATTGTGAAATGGTTGGAACCTTCCTATCAGAAGGGGACGCATATTCATGCATGCAGCAGGTGGTTAAATCGTTTTTTCTGAATAGAAAATGCCTTTCGGCAACTATTTCTAAGGAATCAATATGCATGGGAGTGGAGAAAGGTATGGAATCTGGCGATGTAGTAGAGGTTATCTGGAAAGGTATGAGACTGACTGGAACATTCATATCCAGGGATGAAAATATCACTGTGATAAAGCTAAATAACGGATACAATCTTTCACTTGACAACAATAATATAACAGCAATTTCACTCATAAAAAAATATAAAGAGAGTTTCCGAGAAATGAGGATAGAAAGTGGAAAAGGAAAAACGGTGCATCTTATAGGAACCGGTGGAACAATAGCGAGCTACGTTGATTACGAGACTGGCGCAGTTAAACCTCTAAAAACGGCACAGGAAGTGTTGTACGCAAATCCGGCCCTTGCTGAAGAGGCAAACATAGAGGCTGAGATAGCATTTAATCTGTTCTCAGAGGATATGTTACCTGAGAACTGGGTAATGATAGCAAGGAAAATATACGATAGTATGTCTGATGGATCGGGGGTCGTTGTAACACACGGCACAGATACCATGACATACACAACTTCAGCCATCTCATTCCTAATTGAGAATCCATTGAAACCCATAGTATTTACTGCATCGCAAAGGTCCTCTGACAGACCTTCGTCTGATGCGTACCTGAACTTACTCGGAGCTGTCAAGGTTGCCCAGTCTCCGATTAATGAGGTTACTATAGTGATGCACTCCTCGATCGGTGATGACAGACTGACTATCCTTTCCGGTGTCAGGGCGAGGAAGATGCACACATCCAGGAGAGATGCATTCAGGAGTGTGAATTCAGATCCTCTTGGCTATATAGACGAAAAAATGGAAATACACTGGAAAAAAAATATTGAACCGAAGAAAGGGGAAATGAAGATTTACGAAAGGATCAGCAACAGGGTAGTGCTCCTCTATTACTACCCTGGGATGTCGGAGGAACAAGTTCATAGAACCCTAGACGGAAGCGAAGGTGCTATAGTCATGGGCACCGGCCTTGGTCATGTTTCAAACAGACTAGTCTCTGTCTTCAGGGAATATGTTTCCAGCGGAAATGTTATGGGAATGACTTCACAGTGTCTCTACGGCGCTGTTAATATGAACGTTTATAGCACAGGAAGGGAACTCCTGAAGGCTGGGGTCATCCCGTTAGGAGATATGCTTCCTGAGGTAGCCTTCACAAAACTATCGTTTCTTCTGGGGAATTTTGATGCTGATTATGCCAAGAAACTCATGCCTGTAAACCTGAGAGGTGAGTTATCTGAAAGACGCACAGGATGAGATAAAGATAGGACTTGAGATCCATTTCCAGGTTAAAGGAAGGAAACTATTCTGTTCTTGCCCGGCTGAGGAGGATAGGACCAACCGGGGGACCTTCGTAAGGAGGCTAACTGTCGTTTCTGGAGAGAAAGCTGATAGCGATGTGGCAGCTGTGCAAGAAGCTATGAAGAATAGATTTTTTGAGTATATAATATCCT
>JAVYOD010000018.1:0-19310 GCA_038734825.1 Thermoplasmatales archaeon | reverse complement strand
GAAGGCATTGGAAATTAATAGCGAAGACTACGAAACAAAATTCAATCTGGCAGTGGCTTATTTTCACTCCGGCAACTACGACCTTGCTATTTCTTTGTTCGAAGAACTTATCTCGGAAGGTCATAACGATGCAGACCTTTATTTCAACATCGGATCTGTATACCTAGAGAGAGGCAACTATTCCAAGGCTATAGAATATCTAAAGAAGTGCGTGGAGATAGATGAATTATATCTGGAAGGTTATGTAAATCTCGGAAACGCCTACTTTTACCTCAAAGATTATGGAAGAGCTATAGAAAACTATGACAAATCTATAAAACTTAACCCTCAAAACGCAGATTACTACGTTAACAGGGCTTTGGCCTATAAGGAAAAGGGGGATACCGCTACAGCTGTTGCAGATCTCGAGATGGCACTTTCTCTCGATCCTTCCAACAACAAGGCAAAACTCAACCTGCAGAAGATTGAGATAGGGGATTAATCCATTAGCGCTTCCACTATCTCCTTAAGTGCCTTCGGATTATGCTCTGCTATTGTGCCGGTCACGATAGTTGCCGCTCCGGCTTCAAGCATTCTCCTCGCCTTATCAGGTGCTCTTATACCACCTCCAACGATTACAGGTATTGTTGATTCGGATGAAACCTGCCTTACAACTTCAGGCTCTATGCTAGTAGGTGCACCGGATCCGGCTTCTAGGTATATCGCATCAAACCCAATCAGTTCTGCCGCAGCTGCAAAATCAAGAGCAGTCGAAACATCATCTCTCCCTATCAATTTTGCTTTGCCAACTCGTCCTACTGTCATTCCGGGTTCAAATACCAGGTATGCTACTGATATAACTTCCATCCTTGACTTCTTTAGAAGTCTTCCAGCTTTCACTTGGTATCCAATCACGTATTTCAGGGAAGAAGAATTGAGTAGGCTCAGATAGAAAATTCCGTCGGCCCTCGGAGAAAATGCTGATGGACTTGATGGGAAAAGAATGACAGGTTTATTTGTTCTTTTCTTAATTTCAGAAACAAGGGAATCAACCCTTTTCTGAGTTGTACCTGTTGATCCGCCAACGAGTATACCACTACTTCCTGCTTCGTTTATTGCGGCGATAACATCTTTCACATTCTCTTCATTATACTTTTCAGGGTCAAGCAGTGTAAGGTGTCTTAGCCTTCCATATTTCATATCTTCGAGAATCATATGGAACTACCAACCAGGAATGCTACGAGACCAATGATCATTGCCACCTTAATAAGGTTCTGCCCCGCAGTCTGATTCTGAAATGATAGGAAGGCAGATACCAGGAATATTAGGTCAGAAATACCAACGAAGACTATATAGAAAGTGCTCCACCTGTAAAAAATATATGGGATAGGGGAAAGGGAGACAGCTACTATAATAAGAATTACAGCAGTTATCAGGCTCATCCCCTTACCTATCTTTTTCGGCAGGGTCCGTCTGTTCACATCCCCACCCATGTCTTCGACATCCTTCACAATCTCTCTTGCGAGGTTCGCTAGGAACGCCATAAGGGAAAGGATCAGGACAAGTACGCTTATACCTATAGAGAGGCTTCCGTAAATGAATATAAGACCGACTAGGGCGGAAATAACAACGTTTCCCAAAAGACCAGTTGCCTTTGTCTTCCATTCGTATGTGATAAGAAGAAATATCGCTAAGAGCGCTATCAATATTTGGAGAATGTTAAAGGTGAAAACGGAAACTATGAATGATAATATAAACAAAGACACAGATAAAACCAAGGCAGAATGTCTGGACACTTCGCCAGAAGGTATGGGTCTCCTTGGATGGTTTATTTTGTCAATATCCGCATCGAAGTAATCGTTGAGAACGTTTCCTGCCATGAGAACAAGGAAAACAACTATCATTGCAACGTAAAGCTCCGGAACATAAAGGGCAGAAATGTTTTCTCTTGCAATTATACCCCCGACCAGGGTTCCTAGGGAGGCCATAACCGCGTTCACTGGTCTCATAAGAGCAAAGTATCCCTTCATTCCTGAAACTAAAGTTATACGATTAGATAAATGTGTTGAATTCAGTCATAGGGTGGAAATAATACCTTCGTAAATCTCTTTAGGTGCGTTGCTCTTTATTCCCTTCTCATTGAAATTTGTAGGCCCTGCGTAGAATCCAGCTGCGCGCAACCTATCAATAACTGCTGATTTCTTTACCTCCCTTCCCGAGGATCTATTAAGGAAAAAGAGGATCATCAAATCTTCATACGGAAAATTATTGAAGAACCTGTTAGTTCTTTCTGAAAATCTCAAGGTTCCTATCTTCTCTATAACAGCTCTGTCGTAGATCCTGCCAGTATAAAGGGGACCTACCTTCTGACCCTCTACCTCTATTTCTCCTATTTCTTCAAGTGTTTTAGATGACAGACTGCTGCCTCTTGTATAGCGGATGAATGCCCTTATATAATGCCCCTCCCTTACTGCAGCGAGAGGCTGGCCACCAAATCCAAGTGAGGCGCCCTTCCTCAGAAGGTAGGATATGAATATTCTAGTAGATACTTCCCTGGCGAAAGTGCCTCTTATACCCCTCGCCAAATAGATCCTCTCTCCTTTTTTAATAGAAGTGCCCTCAAGATTCTGGGTATCCGTCATCGTCGCACCTATTATACCATGGTTTCTGAGTCTCATGAGGGCCGCATCTATGTATCCAGCGGGAGATCCGAATGGATCTATATCTATGTAGTCCCAGGTACCTCTAGAAATGGCGGAAAAATAGTCCTCGTTAAAGATATCTGAGCTGACACCATTCATCTCCGCATTTTTTCTACAGAGGAGTGAGTTTTCCCTGTTTATATCATTCATTGCTATTTCCCAGCCAGCTTCTTTGTATATCCTGATTCCTCTTACGCCTGTCCCCGCCATCGGATCTATAGCCCTTCCCCTCGGAAAGGCTGAGAGAACTGCGACAGTGAGGTCCCTTGATATTTCCATTTCCCTGTTAAAGAATCCAGGTGACCTCCTTCCAGGACCAGTCTCGAAGTAAGAAAGAACCTCAATACTAGCCGAACCCTCTCGCAAAATCAAGTTTCCTCTCCCTTCAGAAGCTGCGCAATCTTGTACGGAAGAAGTGTTCTATTTATCTGTGTTACCTCTAGATTTCTCACATCATCCCTTTTCTTTACTTCCTGAAGTAGCGGGTTTCTCCCCTTCTTATGAAGGGTAAGGATCATCATCCTATCAAGTTCAAGGATTTCCTTAACGAGCTCTGTATACTGCTTACTTTCCTGTTCTACTTTTCCTATCTCATCTATAATTATAACATCAGCGTTCTCCTTCGCCCACTCGAGGGCAGGTATTGCAATCTGATCGAATGCCTTGAGGTCAACACCGAACTTCCCTACTCTTATCCTTGAGTTTATGCTCTTGTGCGCGAAAATAATGCTATTTTTGGAATGCCAGTCCAAAACAAGTAGTCCCACCTGCTCTTTGTTCTCTATAACCTTCTCTGTGAGAATTCCCCCTACAACGTTACCCTCTCTCTCAAGTATGTCTATTGTCTTTATCAGAGTCTGGGTCTTGCCTACACCCGGAAGGCCGGCAAGAGATATTTTGACCTTCATTCGTCAAGCACCCTGAATCTCATGAGGGGATATTTCATAGACGGCACCCAGGCAATCCTACCCTCAACCCTGGCCTTCCCGTACCTTATGATTACTTTCGCGTCAATCATGTCGCCGGTTAAAGTTTTGTATCTATAAGCTGTTCTAGCCCTTCCAATTTTTCGCTTATCTATATTTACACTTACACTTTCCACAAAAGGTTGGACAGATACAGCCTTTTCTATAGTCCTCTCAACGAATTCAACGTTTTCCTCATTAACGGGTATGCCTATGTACTGATGGTAAATAGCCCCTAGCTTGACGCCAGATTCAAATATTGCTCTTTCTTTTTCTGAGCATGAAAAATATGGGGCAGCAGGATCGTTCACCTTAGCTTATATCATAATTAATAATAAGATTTATGCGTTATTTTCATATTATTCTTTATTACTTACAGGAATTTCAGTCTTTTTTACCTTATGTATGAATTAATAGCAGAAATGTGGAGGATCAATCCGTACTTCATAGATTCTTCATTGATGTCGAACGTACTCGAATGTTTAGACACCTCCTTCCCCCCTACTTTCCCAGTTCCGAGGAATGCGAAGGCACCTCTCACCCTAGAAAGATAGAATGAGAAATCTTCTCCTCCCATGGTGGGTTGCGCCTCAACTCTCTTGATATATCTTGAGGCAACCTCATCTATCTCTGATGCGAATCCTGCATCATTAACTAGGGGAGGAAGCTCCCTTTGATATTCAACACTCACATGCTCATTCCTGAGATTCATGATCTCATTCTCAATAGTTCGGGAATCATCAATTCTGAACGTCCTGACAGTTCCGCCGATTCTTACCTCCTGCGGTATTACGTTTTTTGCCCTACCCCCCTGGATGTATCCTATGCTTACCACTGCTGATTCCACCGGGTTTATCTTCCTCGCAGGAATTGTCAAAACGTACTGTGCAATTCTTGATGCTTCTAGAATTGTGTCAAATGTGAGGTGAGGATATGCACCGTGACCTCCATTTCCCCTCACGATTATCTCAAATTCGTCCACTGCTGCCATAGCCTTTCCCCTGCATATTGAGTACTCGCCAACGTTGAGGGAAGGCCATGCGTGCAGTCCAAAAATCCTTTCAACTCCCATCAATGCCCCACCCTGTATCATCATCTCCGCTCCTTTTCCGATCTCTTCCCCAGGTTGAAATAAGAATCTCACGTTTTTCATTCCTTTTTCTTTTGCATAAAGCATTGCACCCATGAGGACTGCGGTATGCATGTCGTGGCCACATGCATGCATTCTTCCCTTTATTTTTGAGGCGAATGGTAGGCCAGTCATCTCCTCAACAGGTAGGGAGTCCATGTCTGCTCTCAACGCAATCTTAGGCATTCCTCCAGAATCTACTACGAGGCCGTTGCCAATTACCCTGCTAGGGAAACCGAGTTCCTGAGCAAGAGATTGAACATAATCCCTTGTCATGGGGGTATCCATCCCGATCTCAGGGTTGCTGTGTATATGCCTCCTGAATTCAACCATTCTTTCCTGTATTCTTTCAACAAGTTCCAGATCAATCAAATATCCTCCCCCCCTCGACCTCAACCTCTTTGAGGTACCTGTAATCTATACTTACGCCAATTCCAGGACCGTTCATAGGTTTGATTATGCCATCCCTCATCTCAAATGTTTCATTAGTTATATCCTTATTGAAGTATCTTGAATTTGGGGATGTATCTCCAGGCATATCCACAAGAGTACTGGATGCAAGCGAAATGTTGAAAGATCTCCCGATACCAGTTTCAAGCATGCCACCTATCCATATACCAACCCCGTAGTCTCTGGCCATCTTCATGATCTCTAAGGAATTTGCAATCCCTCCGACCCTACCGGGCTTTATATTGATAATATCAACTGCTCCTAGTTCAATAGCGTTGGAGGCAAGAGTTACTGATTCGATGCTCTCGTCCAGGCATACTGGTGTTTTAATCTCCTTTTTTAGAAGAGAATAACCCAAAATGTCTTCCTTTTGAAGTGGTTGCTCAATGTAGAGAAGATTGAATCTGTCCATTTCCTTGAGGTGCCTAAAGTCATTTCGTGTGTATGCCTGGTTTGCATCTGCACTTAGGGGTATATCGCCAAACCTATCTCTAATAGCTTCCAAAAGTTTTACGTCATACCCCTTCTCTATCTTCACCTTAATCCTCCTGTATCCGAGTTTAAGCGATTCTTCTATTATTTTTAGCTCCTCCTCTATAGATGTCATTCCTATTGATATTCCAACTTCTGCATATCCCTTGCTTCCTATGATTTCGGCAAGCGATTTTCCCTCCCTCTTAGCGTTGATATCCCAGAGTAGCATCTCAAGGGCTGCCTTAGCCATATTATGCCCCCTTATACGCGACGCCCTCCTGTTGAATTCTTCTGGTTCAAGGTCCGGAGAAAAGATGCTGAGAAGATCGTCCCTGATGACGTGGAGGAGGGTGTAATTATCTTCGTAACCGTAAAGCGGCTCATCATCAGTAACTGCCTCCGAGAAAGCTTCAATTTGTTTATCCTTGTAGATAAGGAGGACTGCATCCCTGTTTCTCTGGGTACCAAAACTCGTTTTAAACGGCCTAACAAGAGGTAGAGAAACCTTACTGTAGAGTAGCATGGATTGATATACTTTTTTCAATATTATCTTTGTCGCATCACTCCCTAAGCGTTCCACGGAGTGCACTTACTACGGATCTGATGTCCTCATTGGACGTCAGTTCTATAAACATATCCTCGAGGGATTTTTCCTTTAGAAGATCGCCGGTGCTTCCCTGTGCGACTATTTTACCATCCTTCATTATTGTTATATCATCGCACACGTTCTCTGCGATCTCCAGGATATGCGTGGAGAATACAACTGTTGACCCATCCCTAGCAAGGCTCTTGATCAGATCCCTGAATATCCTTGCAGATTCAGGATCCAGGCCATTTATGCTCTCATCAAGGATAAGAACTGGCGGAGCGTGAAGCAGAGAAGATATTATCGATACCTTTTGCCTTGTTCCAAATGACAGGCTTCCTATGAATTGGTCGTTGAATTCTTCAAGGCCCATTGCCTTGGAAAGTTCCTCGGCCCTCTTTGATGCTACATCTGAAGGTATGCCCCTCACAGATGCTACGAAGCTGAAATACTCATATGGCGTCAGGCTCTCGTACAAATTCGGGGCCTCAGGAACATATCCGACGATCCTCCTTACACCAATTGGATCAGCCCTGGCATCAATGCCATTTACTATCACATTTCCAGAATCGAACTGCGAAATGCCGGCCATGATCCGCATAAGTGTAGTCTTACCTGATCCATTAGGACCTAGTATCCCTGACACCTTGCCATCAGGAATGTTTATCGAGAAATTCGAGAGAACAACTTTGTTTCCGTATTTTTTAGTTATTGACTCAACGGATATGGCCACAAAGTCACAGATAAATTTTGTTAATTATCTTTTCCTTGTTTATTACTCAAAGAATTAATAATAACTGTTACATGAGGAATAATGGTATCGTCAAGATTTACCCTGATCCAGCCCTCACCAACTGTATCTCTCAACAACAAATTTTCAGAACTAATTGAAAGGGGGGAAAAGGCGATCTCATTTGCTGTGGGGGAGCCAGACGCAACGACTCCCCAGCACATAATAGATTTTGCCGCTAAAAAGGCTAGCGAAGGTGGAACGCATTATACCCCCTCCAGTGGAATCAGGGAGCTAAGGGAAGCTATTGCTATGAAATACAGCACATTAACTGGAAAGAATATAGATTTCAAAAATGTTATAGTAACCCCCGCAAAGTTCGCAATAAACATCGCAGCTCAGGCCGTATTGAATGAAGGGGACAAGGTACTAATACAGGATCCAAGCTTCGTTTCGTATCCTGAGATAGTTAGGATCGCTGGTGGGATACCTATTTATTTTCCTTCGCGCGAGGATGGAAGTCCTGATATCGAGAAGCTTAAGGAGCTGATTGATGAGAGGACCAAGATGATCTTCTTGAATTCTCCTTCAAACCCGCATGGGTGGGTTGCGTCCATGGATGATCTCAAAGCGATAGCTGATATAGCCAGAGACCATAGAATTTATGTGATGGCTGATGAAATATATGAGCATATCGTATACGAAGGAAAACACATTTCGATTCTCTCCCTTCCAGGTATGGAGGAGTTGACTTTTGTTGTCAACGGGTTTTCAAAAAGTCACGCTATGACAGGCTGGAGGATCGGATATTTGATTACCCCAGGGAATTTCTCTAAAGTTGTTGACGCCTATCAACAGCATACAATCACGTGCGCCCCATCAATATCTCAGTACGCTGCATTAGCAGCTCTAAATGACAAAAGATTTCCCGAAGAGATGAAGGAGAAGTTTAGGCGAAGAAGGGATATGCTTTACGACATACTGAGCAGTAGTGAAAAGATAATTGTTAAAAAGCCTGCAGGTACTTTTTACATGTTCCCAAGGATACTCAACGGAATGAGCGGCGAGCAATTCTCATCTGAGCTTCTGAACAGAAAAAAAGTTCTTGTGACGCCCGGATCGGGGTTTGGGCCATCTGGAAAAGACAGGATAAGGATATCATACGCACTTTCAGAGGATTCTATGATTGAGGGTGCTAAGAGAATAGTTGAGTTTCTTGGCTGAGTTATTTCCTCTTCTTCCTGTATGCAGTATATTTCATTTGGTCATATTCCACTGTATGTTTAATCTTCTTTGATACCAGATATTTGCTAATGTCTTCAGTAATATCCCTTACGTATGTCTCTGGTAGCGGGGCGAGGATTGTGATCTCTTTCTTTTCCAGGGGAAAAATCATCTTGAGTTTCCCCTCCCTGGTATAACCCTCCGGTTTCCTGTTGTTCTTAACATCCAAAGTATTCAGCATTATTATTACATCCCTGTGGTCTGGTTCATCCTCCATTTCGTTAGTGTTCTTGAAGAAGATTTCCATGATGCCTCTTATACTCTTCTCAAGCTGTTTCCATTCGAAGTTTTGGGGGAATATTATATGACCGCTCCAGTTCTTCATAATATCTCTTTTCCTCTTCTAATAACTGTCATTGGAATAGCGTCATTCTCAAATTCAATCATCGCAATCTTTAGGGGGTCAGTTATGTCCTTAGGAACGTCGATAAGTATGGGCGCTCCCATCGAGATCTGTAGGGCCCTGGCCCCGATAATACGTGCTTTCTCATATTTGGAATATGTTTTTCCAGCCATTAAATCACCTACCGGATCAGAACCTATTGAAAGAGTCAAGCATCTCCCTTTCCCCTTTATATCATCCTGCCTAATAAGTTTGCTACACTCTCTAAGAAATCTCTGTCCTCAGAAGTGAACGGGTCAAGGGTATCGCTATCTATATCTATTTCTCCCAAGACATGCCCATTTCTAACTATTGGAACTACAATCTCTGATCTCGTCTCAAGAAAGCAGGAAATATACCTCGGGTCCTTGCTAACGTCAGGAACAATAATTGTCTCCCCTGTCTTTGCTGCTAAGCCGCATATTCCAAAACCAACTTTTATTCTAGTGTGTTCTGTCTCCTTTGGCCCTGAATAGGTCGCAAGGACTAGGTCTTGACCTTGGAGCATGTAAATGCCCACCCAGTTATAATAAGGGATATTTCTGTTCAAGAACTTCACAGTGAACTGAAGCGGGTTGCCCCTGTTTACCTCTATATCCTTTTCAAACTGTTTTAGCATGTTCGAAAAGCTTACATTTTGCATTTTTAGTGATATTTGGCAAATATATAAAAATCACGCACCCTTAATTCCATATAAGAGCGACGTGTCCAGTTTATTATATTGCATTCAGTTAAGAAAATATTTATGTCATCGCAATCTTCTACATCATGCTTTACCTTGTCTCCCCTTTCAAGATCTCTGGGGGTGGGAGGACTATAGAAATAACGAGGGAACAGTTCCTCGACATTTATTCGCAAATTTTGGAATATGGGAAGGGAATGTTTGAAGGGGAGGATGTATACCTGCTTGAAGACTTTGTGCCAAAGGAAATTGACGTCGAGCGCCTAAAAGAAATACTTTTAGAAATAAACAGGAAGAACCTCTCCTCGAAGCTTACTGAAGACCAGTTAATAGAGAAAATAATCTCAGTTCTGGATGAAACGGAAATATTCGAGAATTACCTAGAGCAGAAGGTGAGGGAAACTTCCATTTTCATGCGTTATTCACCAGGTTCCAATGCATCATTCTCTAAGAAGATCACGGATATGCTTGAGGATGTGAGAAATTATGTTACTGACCTAGAGGCGCAGCTTGAGGAATATGTTTCAAGAAATGCCCCAAATTTGAAGGAGGTAGCAGGCTATAAGGTAGCCGCAAGATTACTCAGTTCATTCGGCGGTCTCAGAAATCTAGCTTTTAGCTCATCCAGCAAGGTTCAGATCATCGGGGCTGAGAAGGCATTCTTCAGGTTCAAGAGGGGGAGGGGTACCCCACCGAAGCACGGAATAATATATGAGATTCCTGACATATATAAAGCACCTAAATCTATTTCTGGAAAGATTGCGAGGCTATACGCTAATACAATTGTTAAAGCTGCAAGGGCTGACCTTTCTAAAGTTAAGAGGGATTATAGAACGCCTATAGATCGTTCACTGGAGGAGATAAGGAGGAAAGCAGCTAAGAAAAAGGCACATTAAAGTAGTATTTCTCCATATGGTATTCTTATGGAACCGGTATTGCAGGTAGCTTTGGACTTCGAGAATCTGCACAGGGCAGTGCAGGTTGCGAAGGAGGCTGTTGAAGGGGGGGCTGATTGGATTGAAGTTGGAACGCCCTTAATCAAGAGCGAGGGCATGCAGGCCATAAGGGAAATAAAAAGGCTATTTCCTGACAAGGTCGTCGTTGCTGACATGAAAACGGCCGATGTTGGCGGGTTTGAGACTGAACTCGCTGCAAAAAGCGGAGCTCAAATCGTTACTATTCTTGGCATATCAGATAACCCAACAATCACTGAAGCAGTAAAGGCGGGAAAGAAGTACGGCGCGGAAATCATGATAGATCTCCTCCAGGTTGAGAATATAGAGGAACGCGTTAAGGAACTTGAAAAGCTTGGGGTTAAGTACTTCTGCGAACACGTTGGCATAGATATGCAGATGATTGGAAAGAATCCATTATCGTTGCTAGAGAGGGTTGTCTCGTCCACAAAATTACCAGTCGCTGTTGCAGGTGGGCTTAATAAAGAAACTATACCAGAGGTCTTGAAGAGGGGCGCGTCAATAATAATTGTAGGCGGTGCTATCATAAAGGCTCCAAATGTGACAGAAGAAACTAGGGCAATAAAGAGGGTAATAAGAACGGGGGTAGCTGAACATTCTGAAATGTACAGGAAGTATTCGAAGGATGAGATAATTGATGCCCTTTACAAGGTGTCCTCGTCAAATGTGTCAGATGCGATGCACAGGGGAGGTGCCATCCACGGAATAATTCCGAGAATCCAGTTAGGGACGAAGATTGTTGGGCGTGCGCTGACAGTTAAAACAATAAACGGCGATTGGGCCAAACCAGTCGAAGCAATAGATAGGGCGAAAGAAGGCGATATAATAGTTGTTGATGCGGATGGGGGAGAGGACGCGGTCTGGGGAGAACTGGCCTCTTGGAGTGCCGTTGGCAAGAAGATAAAAGGTGTTGTAATCTGGGGCGCGATCAGGGATATGGATGAAATTATGAAGATACCTTTCCCGGCTTTCACTCGATATGTTTCACCAAATGCAGGGGACCCGAAAGGCTACGGCGAGATAGGTGGCGAGATAGAAATAAACGGGGTTAAAATAAGGACAGGGGACTATGTGATAGGGGATTACTCTGGCGTTGTGATAATCCCGGAGGAAGAAGCGCAGGAGATAGCCAATAGAGCCGTTGACATATGGGAGAGGGAGAATAGAGTAAGGGAGGAGATAAAGAGGGGTAGTACTCTTTCTGCTGTTCAGAAGCTTGAGAAATGGGAGAAAGTTGGTTAGCTTTCTCCTCTTCGTTTTTCTCGTATAGATTATAATATCTCGATAGATTGTAGCCCTTCTCATTTAAGAATGTCCAGTTAACTGAGAATAGGTAAGCAGTGTTATTTCCAACGGCAGAGCTATTCTCGTAGGAAAGAACAAATGGTTCTTTGAAAAACTTGGCGAATGAAGTTGCGTTAATAATGATAGAAGGCTGGTTCGGGTTCAAAGAACTGTTGTACCCCCATACCCCGTACCTCAGCATGTAGGAATCCAGGAAAACATATCCTATGGGTGGATAGGAACCGTTATCTCCGGTAAGCTCCCATATCGCCTGCTGCCAACTACTCGAATTCCAGAGTACGGAAATGTTATTGAAGGGAGACGTGAAACCGTAAGAATAGAGAAGGATGCCGATCTGGTGATCTGTCGCCACAGAGAGGCTCCTGTTTCCGTTCTCAACAAGATATTGTATTGTAGCGTTATCTTGAAAAGTTAATGCCTCTGTGTGGGAGGGTACAAAATCATCAACCATCGGGTAAGACGCCACTCCCATAAGCAGGATGAGAACAACTGAAACAAGGACAACAAGGTTTTCAACAGGTCTTCTGGCAGATCGGATGTAGTGGCCAACCTCTGATGGCTGGAAAACTCTCGGGACCATTATCACTGAGACACCTGCCGGTGTATTTACGGAGACGGCAGAGTACCCACCTCTGGGAACAGCGTGGCTGACAACAATTTCGTTTTTCTCCCCTCTTATTTGCCTGAAGTGGACGTACCACCTATAAAGCACGTATCCTGCGATTATTGAGAAAGGCTCTGAAAGGTATTCTATGTGCCTCGCAGGTAGCAGGACAGTGTTCTTTGAGATATAACTATAGAGGAGGGACGCAACTATTGCCATGCTCCATCCAAGGAACTCCTCCTTGTCGCTCTCCACTAGGAAATATTTTACGCCTATTATCGATACTGCCATAAATATCAGGAAGGGAATTGATATTATGACAGCCCTATACGTTACAAAGCTCGGCAGAAAAGAAAGATGAATCATCAAAGAAAGGACAATTATCATGCTCAACGTTGTAACAATCACGAGAAGGAAGTCCCTCTTAGGGTTTATGTTAAGCTTTAATTTATTTATAGCATTAACAACACTCTCTTTAATCCTCCTGCTGTCCAGGTTCCTTAGAATGAAAAACATTGCGAGGGAAAGCGAATAGAAGAGGATTATCACACCCACGTATCCTAAACCGTGCACTGCCTTAGAGAAGAAATGTACCATACCTGGAACCCGGATGAGGAGATATCCGATCATCAGGGTCCCGGTACCCTCGATTATTAGTATATCTGTAAAGAGGAATTTTCTCCACTTCTCGCTTAAAATATTAACGGCAAAAACCATTCCTATTATTGAGATCAGGAAGAAATAAGTGGACAGCTGATGTGAGAGGACGAGCAATATTATTGAAATAGCCAATGGTATCAAGAAATAGCGATTTCTATTATGGTAAGCTAGAAAGAACAGGATGCTCAGGAGTAGAAAGAAGTGGCCCGTTGTCAGGTAATTTGGCTGCGAGGTCTGGTAGAGCTGTATTGGACTCACCACCAATAGGAAGCCGGCAAGAGCTGAAGTTATCCTGTCAAGCCCAGCTTCCCTCGCTATCAAATACAAAAGGAACGGGGTAAGTCCTCCGAGTATAGGTATAGAATAATCCAGGGATTCCGCTACTGGTATGTGAAAAAGGTAGTGAACCCCATCCACAATTATATAGGTCACTGGAAAGTATTGATATCCGTCTGTGCCCCATGGTGAATTCGGCGGATAAGCTAGAGATTTGCTGCTAAGGAATGCTTCGCTGAGGTAGTAGTAAATACCGTAGTCATTGCCCCAAGCATAGTTAAGGACATTGGGGAGCAATCTTATCGCCACTCCAGATATTATTATCCCCGCGATGAGAGCGATATCTTTTCTCCCCAGGTTCATGTGACTCAACTAATGAACATTCAAATTTTTATTTTTTGGTGGCGAGATAAAAAGATTTCCCTGTTTCAATTATTCATATGTAATAGTTCATTCGATACCTTAACAGAAATTCTCTACTCTTAAATACGTGGTGTTCATTCCTCAAGGAAGATGTGTGTATATCCTTCCCTAATTTTGAACAATGCAGGGAGGCGATTGTATTGAAGATAGGTTTTGTCTCCAAGCCGGAGTGCGCAAGATGCATAGAAGTCATAAAGACGATAGCTCAGTTTCTTGAATCAAATGGACACGAATACGTAATTGAGGAAGGGACTGCTAAGGAAATGAAGATAGAGGGTGAGCCTTTATCAAAGATGAAGGCTGACCTAATTGTAACTGTTGGAGGGGACGGAACAGCGCTTTGGACAATTCAAAAAACAAGGTTGCCAGTACTTCCCGTTAATGTTGGGAGTCTTGCATTTCTCTCGGAGGTAGACCCGTCTAACATGTTCTCTTACTTTGCTAGGCTCCTGGATGGGAATTTTAAAATAGAGGAGAGGGCCAGGATAAAAACTACTGTTAATTCGAGGAGACTACCAGACTCGCTCAACGAAGCAGTCATGAAAACCATGTTCCTTTCGAAGATCAGGTGGTTCGGTGTTTACATAGATAACGATTTCATTCAAAACATAAGGGCCGATGGGATAATAATAGCGACACCAACGGGCTCCACATCCTATTCTCTTAGCGTAGGCGGTCCAATATTAGACCCCAATGTCAGGGCGTTCATAATCTCTTATATGGCTCCATTCAGTTTGAGTGCGAGGAGCATGGTTGTACCTTCAGATTCAACAATTCGGGTTGTAACGTTGGACAAGGGAAAGAGCATAATGCTTTCCCTAGACGGTCAGGAAGGGGTGGAGGTAGGTTTTCACGACGAGATATCATTCACAGAAAGCGAATTTCCCGCGAAATTTATAAGGTTCAACTTGGATTTCTACAGGGCGATAAGGGAGAAGGTTTTATGAAGATAAGAAGGGGCGTAATACAGCTTATTATGGAAAGCTCAAAAGATTCTCTCCCGAATGAGTTTGCTGCCCTGCTGAAGGCTAAGAAGGATGTTATTTACGAGATAGCGCTCTTACCAGGCACAATTTCTGGAGACAGAAGTGCTATAATGCAAATCTGGATGAGGCCTATAGATTTGAGCTACGTTGGTACGGTGCATTCCCACCCGTCTGGGGTTATATACCCGAGTGATGAGGACAGGATGCTCTATTCTAAGTTCGGAAGCGTGCATATAATTGTAGGATACCCTTTCAACGAATATTCCTGGCGCGCTTTCAACAACGAAGGGTTGGAAATAAAGGTGGAAATGGTAGAATGATTAGAATAACTGATGGAAGATATGTGAAAAACATATACGGAATTCCCGTTGTCGTGGACATATTCCGTGCAACATCAAACATAGTTACAATGTTCATGAGGGGTGTAGAGGAGGTTGTCCCGGTAGCAGATGTGGCTGAGGCATTCAAGTTAAGGGAAAAAGGGTTTCTCCTTTTTGGAGAAATTGATACTAAACCCATAGAGGGTTTCGATTACGGAAATTCTCCTTCAGAAACCTTCACTTTAGATTTATCAGGTAAAAGGGTAGTCATAAAGACAACGAACGGAACAGATTTGATCTTGAGGGTTGGAGATGGATCTCTTATAGGATCGTTTCTCAATATCACATCACTCTCAAGGTATCTCAGGAATAAGGAGGTGCACATCTTCCCGGCAAACTTGAGGAATGGCACTGCGACAGAAGACAACGAGTTTGCCTACGCTCTTTCAAAGAAGATACTTGAACCAGGAGCGAACATAGATATAAATATAAAAAAGGCCAGAGAGGGGAACGGAAGTGAAAGGCTGAAATCTTTCGGGCTTGAAAAGGATATAGATTTTTGCCTTCAGACTGATGTTACAGACGTTATACCTATATACAAAGGTGGGAAGATAGTAAGGCTGGCATAATCACCTTTCCTTCTCCTTCAAAAAAATGTAAAGTCCGAGCGCCGCAACAAGGGAAGCCATGGCAAAATCTGTATAGTAGCCAAAACGGCTGACGATGACACCAGTTACTGCAGACCCTATCACCGCACCGAAGCTTTGCACTGCATTGTACGTACCGCTAACCCTCCCCCTCTCCTCAGGTTTCGAGAGATTTGAGGCCAGGGTTCCGGTTCCAACGGATATGAACGCCCAAAGCGCACCCAGAACAGAATAAACTATCAGCATGCTAACAAACAGGATAGCTCTTGAATCTATGAATGCAACCATACCTATCACAGAGGGGAATATTACTATCCTGGTCAAGACAGCTAGGAAAATCACTCTCCTGTTACCGTACTTCATGCATGTCTGACCTGAGAACCCGAATGTGAGCGCACTGAAGAGATAGTTCCCAAGGAATATGAGAAAGTAGACAGTTGAGGAGACATCTAGAGATTTTAGGAGGATCGGGAATGCTACGAAGAAAAGCTGAAACCCTGCCATCATTATCATGAATCCTATAAGAAGGAGCTTCAGATCCCTGTGGAGTTCCCTGAAATGGAAATTGAAATGTATAATTAGGGACGGCAGGTACCTCACTCTCTCGACTACGCGGAATGTTCTTATGGGGACCTCATCCCTATTTATCTTCTGCTTGCTTTCGGGGACAAACATGTAGCCAAGTACGGCTGAAGCGGCATAGAAAGCGAATGTTATTAAATACAGGTACCTGAGGAGGTGCGGTGAAGGGAATTTACCGGTGTACAGCGCTGCAACAATAACGCCAGCTATATTTGCGTAGCTGTTGTACTGGGAAAATTTGGATATCTTCATCGACCAGTCCTTTCTCTCTGTGAGCTCCATTATAAGTATTGATGAGACAGGAGTAACAGCGCTCCCCATAAAACCTGAGATGAAAGAAACGCTAACGAAGTAAACGACGCTGAACGATAGAGCGAAGAGGATCGAGGTTACAGCTAGGGACGTGAATCCTATGAGGACGAATATTCTTCTTTTCCCCATCCTATCGGAAAGGTTTCCCCAGAAGAAGAGGCCGAGAATGGTTGCAATGGAAGAAACGACTGCGTAGATTGAATAATCGACGATCCCACCGCCAAGTAGCTCTGTTATAAACAAAGGCGCAAGGGGACTTACAATCCCCGAGGAAGTGTTCATAGGGAAATAGGACAGAAACCAGCTGTCTCCTCCCCTCTTCTCTCTCATTCTCAGGTGATTGCGAACAATTATAAGATTGTTGGTAGATTTTGTGATAGGTGGGGCTATTTATCTTCCCAACTAAAGTTCTTTAGCGCATCTACTCCGTATTTGAGGTATATTCCTGTAATTCTATTCGCAGTCTTCACTGCTTCTGTCATCCCCAGCCCCCTGTACAGTGAGGAATAGAATGCTGCCCTGAACATGTCACCAGCGCCGACCGTTGATACACCCTGCACGTACTCAGTGCCGAAGATCTCGCCACCAAACATCGCACCCCTCCCTCCTAGCGTGACTAGGGTTTTTTCAGGGTCGGTGAAACTAATATTTGAAATGTATCTGAATTCATCTTCGTTAAGTATGAGAAGATCGGCCTGCCTTATAGCATCCAAAAGCTTTTCCTTTTTCCACCTGTACCTCACCTCTTGGCCCGGATCTAAGACCTTTGTGCCCTTGCACTTTTTCATTAGTGCTAGGATCCAATCTGGGTTTGAGGTCGCGAAATGACAGTAACTGCTGTCAATCTCATATATATTTCCGGGCCTCATCATAGGACCCTGGTACATAAATGCAGTCTGTTTTTCCTTCGCATCAAGAATATAACAGATTGGCCCCTCATCCTCATCCCTTTCTACCAGTAACTTTACGCCCCCTTCTAAGAGAGGTGCAAGCAGATCGTCAGGAAAATTCTTCGATATTCTTGATATTAGCTCCACGGGTGTTCCAAGTATCGAGGAAAACCTAGCTATGTTAGCCCCTGTACCGCCAAGGGTTCTCCTAATCCCCTTTACTTCCTCACTACCGAATGAAGGTATTTGCTCTATGTCAAGTATAACATCTATATTTATGTGACCTACAACAGTGAGAAACTGCATCCTGGAATTTACCAGCCTCTCCCCTGTATTTTTTCACCTTCCGCCATCTTCTCCACGTCCCTCCCTTTCATTCCTGAAAGACCCTTGCTCATTTCGACGAGGATAGATGGATCATCCCAGGCAGCCGTGGCCTGAACAATGGCAGATGCCATCTTGTCTGGATTAGGGCTCTTGAATATACCGCTACCAACGAACACTCCGTCAACACCGTGCTGCATCATCAAGACCGCGTCCGCTGGTGTTGCGATTCCTCCAGCTGCAAAGTTAACTACCGGAAGCCTTTTTGCCTTCTTAATCTCTCTGAGTATTTCCAGAATTCCCTTTTTGATCTCTCCATAGGTTATACCGGGGAATATCATGTCGCTGTCAAGTACATTTTCCCTTCCGAAGAGTGATCCCCTCACCTCTTTTATAAGGTTCTCGTAACTTTTGGATATGTTGACTGCAATTTCCCAAAGTTCCCCCTCGTCAGAGTTCACGACCTCAGATATTCCCTGGTTCACAAGCCTAACATGCCTAACTGCCTCGATAATGTCACCGGTACCTGCTTCCCCCTTTGTTCTGATCATCGCAGCCCCCTCCCAGATTCTCCTAACAGCCTCACCTAGGTTTCTAGCGCCACATACGAACGGTATCGAAATCTTCCTCTTGTCAACGTGGAAAAACGGATCTGCCGGTGTCAGAACTTCTGACTCGTCGATCATATCAATACCGAGCGCTTCCAAGGCCTTTGCCTCGGCAAGGTGACCTATCCTAACCTTGGCCATCACAGGTATCGTTACAGCTTCAACGATCTCCTTTATTTTAAGCGGATCTGCCATCCTTGCCACTCCACCTTCTGCCCTAATGTCGGCTGGAACTCTTTCAAGAGCCATAACTGATATCGCTCCCGCCTCCTCAGCTATCTTAGCCTGGGTAGCGTTCGTAACATCCATTATTACCCCTCCCTTTGTCATCTTCGCGAAACCCTTCTTGAGGAGGTCAGTTCCGTACTTCACCTTGATTTCTGCTGTCATAACTGATAAATTGCAATCGACAAAATATATGTTTCCAAATTTGGTTTAACTCCCAAGGTAAGTTTGTATCACCTACTTTAATCACAGTTTAAGGCTGTATTAAGTGAGAATAGCTAGTATGGCAGAGTGTTTTTGATTGAGGTAATATTACGGATATGTCTAGTTTGAAATTCCCTCTTTACGACACTATTTGAAAGCCAATTTCAGCTTCTCAATTCACAATCTCAATTTCGGAGAAAGAAACTTGCTAAATTCAATCTTCTCGGATTTTGAATGTTCTGCTTTAGTGATACGTAACTGGCAGTTCTATATGTTCCTCCTATGTAGAAACTATGGAATTTAAAATTTTCATCTTTCCTGTTTTCATCTAGATGGATTTATATTTTCTATAATTCATAGATGGTATGCCATTTCATTAAAGAAAAGGAGGGTAACGTATGGACTCCAGATGAATTAATGAATGAAAGCATGTTTTAGAGCGCTAAGGATGAAACGCGCTAGCCATACACCCTCATTGTTTCGACCCTTCAGCTAAGAACAATGTTGAAAATTATTAGATTAGCAGAAGGAACTTCTCTTTACTTCCCATCAAGATCTTGGAAAGAGGATTATTACGGAATATTTCTATAAACTTAGGTAAGCTTGA